>JBDHRZ010000347.1:0-3895 GCA_039807845.1 Rhodoferax sp. | reverse complement strand
GCCACCGCGCGCCGAGCACAGCTTCGCCTGGGCGATGGACCGCCTGGTGGCCGGCTATCTGATGGCCGACGTGCCGGGCGAGGCCGATCCGCAGGCGGTCACGCTGCCGGATGGCACCGGGCTGCTGCCGCTGGCCGGCATCGAAGGCCCGGCCGCTGCCGCATTGGGCAGTCTGGATCGGCTGCTGTGCGAGCTGCAGGCGTGGCGCGATCTGGCCCAGGTCGAGCAACCGGCCAGCCAGTGGGCGACGGTGCTGCGTGAGCGCGTGGACGCGCTGCTGCGCATCGACCGCACCGATGCCGACGCCGGCGCCGCGCTGTCGGTAGTGCATCGCGCCATCGCCCAGCTGGCCGCCGAACCGGCGCGCAATGGCGAAGACCCTGCGCTGCGCCTGCCGGTGGTGCGCGAGCTGCTGCAGGACGCGCTGGCCGCCGCCCCCGAGCGCCAGCGCTTCCTGATGGGCGGCATCACGTTCTGCGGCATGGTGCCGCAGCGCGCGATCCCGTTCGACATGGTCTGCGTGCTGGGGCTGGACGAGGGCGCATTTCCGCGCCGCGCGCCGGACGGAGGCATCGATCTTATGGCGCGCCTGCGCCGCCTCGGCGACCGCGATGTGCCCGGCGACGACCGCTACCTGTTCCTGGAGACCGTGATGTCCGCGCGCCAGCGCCTGCACCTGTCCTACATTGGCCAGGGCGTGCGCGACGGCAAGCACCGCAACCCGGCTGCGCCGCTGGCCGAGCTGCTGGCCGAACTGGACCGCACCTGCGGCAAC
The DNA here is from genome assembly GCA_039807845.1 of Rhodoferax sp. Taxonomy (GTDB): domain Bacteria; phylum Pseudomonadota; class Gammaproteobacteria; order Burkholderiales; family Burkholderiaceae_C; genus CAISIP01. Next base: position 3,120 of record JBDHRZ010000347.1, on the reverse strand, counting down.
GCGCCCGATGACCGGGACGCACCGCGGCCATGGCTGGTGCGGCACCCGCTGCAACCCTTCGACGGGCGATATTTCGACGGCGCGCATCCGGCGCTGTTCTCTTTCTCGCCGGCGTTCGCGGGCATGCGCGGCGCGGGCAGGGGCGCGCTGCCGCGCCTGCGCGACGGCCGCCGGCCCGCGCCCGAACCGCTGCCGGAGCCGCTGCCGCTGGCCTCGCTGGAAGGCTTCTTCAAGGACCCGGCCAGGGCGCTGCTGAAGGACCACCTGCAGCTGTCCCTGGATGCGCTCGACGACGACGTGCGGCTGGCGGAAGACGAGCCGATGGACGCGATTTCGCCGATCCACTCGGTGGCGCGCAGGGTGTTCCTGCAGCAGGTGCTGCCACGCAAGTGCGGCGATCCCGCGTGGACCTGGGATCGGCAGCCGCCGGCCTGGGTGCGGCTGGGCGGCTTGCTGCCGCTGGGCCAGGCTGGCGACGCCGCCTGGGCAAGGGAAGCCGACGCAGTGGACGCGCTGTGGCGCCAGGCGGATGCCAGTGGCCGCTTCGATGCGCGCGGCCAGCACGGCGGCCAGGCGGTGCCGGTGGACGTGCCCTTGCTGTTGCCCGGCGACGCGGAGGCTGTAGATGGCGTGCCGCAGCGCATGAGCGGGTTGTTGCGTAATGTGTTCCCGCTCAAAGGGTCGCCGGAAGGCGTGCAGATCGTGTTCGCATTCCCCAATCCGAATGTCGAAAAGAAGCACCTCAAGGAGCCCGGTGATCTTGGGTTCAAAGAGCGCGTACCCCCTTTTCTGCACTGGGCGCTGCTGCGCCTGCAGTACGCAAGCGCCGACATCCCTGCGCCGGTGCGCCTGACCCTGTTGGCCGATGGCGAGACGGATCTTGCGACGCAGGTGAATGCCTGGGACCTGCGCTATTGCGCCGCCGATGCGGCGGAGCGCGCGGCCCTGGAGGCCGATCTGCGCCGTCGTCTTCGCGCCCTGGTCGAGCTGATGCGCAAGGGCCGCGAAGGGCGCTCATGGTTCCATCCGAAGTCAGGATGGGTCGCCTTGAAGGCGATGCAGGCCAAGCCGAAAGAGCCAAGGGGCAAGAAGGGCGAGGCAAAGGTGGAGGTCGAAGTGGAAGCGGCGGGCAAGCCGCCCGAGCCCGGCCCTGAGGCCGATGCAGCGGCAGGTTGGGCGCGCGAGGCGGCGGTACGCGGCGTGTGGGTCAGGGGCTTCGGTGACAGCAACGGCGAGCGCGACTACGCCCCCGGCTACACGCAGCTGCTGGAGGGTGACCTGGTCTTCGGCGATCCCGACAGCGACCCGGACAGCCGCGCCCTGCACGCACTGCTGCAGGACGCACAGGCCATCCAGGATTTGATCCTGCTGGGTGGAAGCGACCCCAGCCCTGCAGACGCCAGCGAGGACGCTGCATGAGCCAGACCGTGGATTGGACCCGTCTGTCCTTGCAGGACGGCGGCCGCAGCCTGGTGGAGGCCAGCGCCGGCACCGGCAAGACCTGGACCATCGCCGTGCTCTACCTGCGGCTGCTGCTGGAGCGGAAGTTGACGCCGCGCCAGGTCATCGTCAGCACCTTCACCAACGCCGCCGCCGCCGAACTGCGCGAGCGCCTGCGCGGCAAGCTGCTGTGGGCGCTGGCCGAGGCCGACAAGCACCGCGACGGCATCGCCAGCGATGAGGCGCGGCATTCCGATTGCGCCTGGATCCGAAAGCGCTGGCGCAAACAGCCGGCCGGGCTCGATGTGGACGTGCAGCGCCTGCAGGCCGCGCTGGCCGAGTTCGACGCCGCGCCGATCGCCACCCTGCACGCGCTGTGCTCGCGCATCCTCGCCGAACATCCCTTCGCTGCCGGCGCCCTGTTCCGCGGCCGCGAGATGATCGACGGCAAGACGCTGGAAGCCGCGCTGGTCGCGGATCTGTGGCGGGTGATCGCGCAGGGCGAGGAATCGGACGAACTGGTGAAGCTGGCGCGCGCAGCGGATATCACCCTCAGCACGCTGAGGAAATACGTGCCGGTGCTGTTGCAGGCGGATGTGGAAGTAGGGCCATTTGATCCGACGACGGTGTGGCGGCAGGTCGCGACTGTGATCGGCGATGCCTCGGCGTGGGCCTCCACTGCGCGTTCAGTGCTGGCAAAGCCCGGGTTGCTGCGTTTGGGCGGTGGGTTGGAAAAGGCTTGGCGTGCACTGTCGGATGCGCTCGATGCTGGCGGCAACGACTTGGCCGACGTGCTTTTCGAACATCGCGACGCACTGACCGGAGCAGGTGAGTTCAAGGGTGTGAACAAGTCGGGTCGGGAGCATGCAGGCGTATGCAAGCTGGCCGAAGACTCAGTCGCGATCGCATGCTGCGTGCCTCCCCTCACGCTGGACCTTGCGGGCAAGGCGCCGCTGCGCACCTTCCTCGCCGCCGCCCAGCGCTGGTGCCGCGCCGCCCTGCAGGCGCGCCTCGATGCCGCCAACCAGTCCAGTTTCGACCAGCTGCTGGTGACGGTGCGTGATGCGCTGGCACCACGCGATGGGCAGCGGGCGCTGGCCGATGCCCTGTTCGCCGCCTGGCCGGTGGCGCTGGTGGACGAGTTCCAGGACACCGACCCGGTGCAGTTCGGCATCCTCGATGCGATCTACAGCGCTGCCGATGGCGCGCCGCGCGGGCGGCTGGTGATGATCGGCGACCCCAAGCAGGCGATCTACCGCTTCCGCGGCGGCGACGTGGCGACATACGAACGGGCCAGGCAGGCCGTCCCAGTCGCAGACCGGCTCACGCTGGATACCAATCACCGCTCCAGCCGTCGCTATGTCGAGGCGGTCAACCAGTTCTACGGGAACACCGGCCGGACGCTGGGGCCAGCCGGTTCCCGGTCGCCCATCCGGTACGAGGACGTGCAGGCCAGCAGTCGGCGCGACGACACGCCGCTGCGCTCCGCGCGCGCCGACGCGCCCATCCCCTGTCCGCTGGTGCTGCACCGGATCGCGGCAGACGATGATGCCTCCGACCTCGAAGCGCACGCGCTGCGCGTGTGTGCGGGGCAGATCGCCTGGGCACTGTCGGAAGACGGCTACCGCATCGGTGACAAGCCGCTGAAACCCGGCGACATCGCCGTGCTGCTGCCCAGCA
>JBDHRZ010000346.1:0-3936 GCA_039807845.1 Rhodoferax sp. | reverse complement strand
CGCGCGGGCCGGCGCCGCCCAGCCCGCGGCGCAGGCCGAGCCCAGCGCGGCGACGGCCTCGCGCCGTCTCATGGCTGGTTCTCCGGCACGCCGGACGCATCCGGCACGCGCCCGCGCACGAACGGCAGGTCGCGCGAGATGCTGCCCACGAACAGGTCGTAGGCCGCGCCCCGCGGCACGCTGACCTCGGCCGCGTAGCGACCGGCCGCATCGCCAGCGGGGCCGAGTTCGCCCAGGTGCACGCGGCGCTGCCAGCCGCTGCGCTTGTCGAACATCAGCAGCGTCAGGTCGCCCACGCGCGTCAGCGGCTGGCTGCGCCCGCCCGGTGGCTGCTCGCTGAGCGCCACCACGATGCGCCGCTGCGTGTCGGCCAGCGGCTTGTCCTCCACCAGCCGCGCCTGCAATGCGGGCACTGCGTCGCGCTCGGCCTGCCCGGCCGTCAGGGGCAGCGCCACGCGGTCGCAGCCGACGAAGCGCGGCCCGGCGCCACTGACGATCAGGTGGTGCGCACCGCCGGTGTCATAGCGCACCGGCACCTGGTAGCGGCCGGGCGCCACCTCGCGCGGCGCCAGCTCCAGCAACGCAATGGCCAGCGGCGTGCGCTTGTAGTTGGAGTAGCTGCCGACCGGCGCCATCATGCCCTCGGCGTACTGGTAGATCAGCCGGTCCGCCGCATTGGCCACCAGCAGCCCGGCGCCGTCCGGCGCCACGATGGCGCGGCGCAGGCTGGCGCCGTCCTGGCGCGGCACGCCGGCGCTGCCCAGCAGGATGCGCGCCGGCTGCACGCGGGCGGCGCGCAGGTCGGCCAGTGCCCACAGGTCGGCGTTGGCCTCGTCGCCGCCCACGGCATAGACGAAGCGCTGCGTCAACGCCAGCCGGCTCGCGCCGGGCACGGCGGCCGAGCGCGCGTGCACCGTGCCGGACGCCAGATCCACCATGCTCATGCGATCGCCGCCAACGGCCACCGCGTAGCGGCCTTCGTCCACGATCGCCAGATCGGCCACCGGGTGCCCCAGCGCCAGGCGCCGCACCGCGCTGCCCTCGGGGTCGATGACCAGCAACGCCTGGTCGTCGTGCGCCACCAGCCGCCGCGCCAGCGCACTGAACGCCAGACGCTGCGCCGGCTGCGGCAGGCTCCAGCCGCGCAGCACCTGCGGCGCGCCGGCGGCGTCGGCGACGCCCCAGCGCAGCAGGCGGGCGTCGGCGTGGGTGCTCAGCACGGTCGCGCCGTCGGGCGTGTCCACGGACTGGATGGCCCGCACCATGGGCGCGGGCGCGCTGCGCCAGACGGGCTCGCGCGCCGCCATGTCGAGCACCACCACGCGGCCGGCGGCCGGCAGCGCGACCCAGGCGCGCGCGCCGCGCTCGGCCGGCGCCAGCGTGGCGCCGGCGCCGTCGCCGGGCAGATCGATGTTGCGCACGACTTCGCGGCGATGCGTGTCCACCGCCACCAGCCGCGCCGGCGCGCCGCCCACCAGCACCCACAGCTCGCCGCGCGATGGGGCGTGCGCCCAGCCCAGGGGAGCGCCCGGCAGCGTGACGATGGACTCCAGCTTGGCGTTGTTCAGCCCCACGAAGGGGTTGATGAAGGCCAGCGTGCGGTCGGCGTTGAGGCTGAGGATGCGCCAGGTGTTGAGGTCGATGTCGGCACGGCGGCCGACGCCGGTGGACACCAGTGACTTCACGCGGTCCTTGCACGCCAGTTCGCCCTCCGACAGCGTGGGGCGCTGGCGCTGCAGCCACACCGCCAGCTGGCCGGGCGCGTAGCGCAGGGGGTTGCCCGAGGCCTCGTCGCTGATCTCGAACGTCAGCTGGCCCAGGCCATCATTGGCATGGTCGCTATTTCTTTCATAGTTCCAGCGCAGTTGCACGCCGGCGTCGCGGACGATGCCGCTGGCGCCGTCGGCGCGCGCCCGCGCGCTGCCGCACACCATGAGGCACAGCGCCGGCGCGAGCGCCAAACCCAGCAGCCAGCGCAGGGATGGGGCCACGCGGCGCATGCTGCGGTCCTTCAGCGCTCCACCGTCAGCTCGGACAGCGCAAGCTTGTCGTAGCGGCGGTTGCCCAGCAACGAGGCGTCGAAGCGCACCTCGACGATGCGGTCGCCGCCGGTGACGCGCGCGCCGACGAAGGGCGCGGTCAGCGGTGTGGCGCATGCACAGACGTGTCCCGTGCGGCCGTCGGCGTTGACCACCATCTGCCAGTCTTGCGGATCGGACGCGAGCGCGACCCACATGGCGGCAAACAGCGGCTGGTCGAAGAACGGTGCATCGAACGGGTCGCGCGGACACACCCCCACCCAGGCGCCGACGGCGCGCACGCCGGCGGAGAACTTCAACCGGATCGGCGCCTGCAACACGTCGCTGTCCGGACTGGGGTCGGCGGCCACGAGGATGGCGTCACCCTGCCAGAAGTTGCAGTCGAAGTCGGTGTCCGAGCAGTCGCGCCGCCGCACGCGGGGGCCGGTCTCGTTGACCGTGATCTGAACCGTGTCGTCGAGCTGGTAGCGCCACGGCACGCCCGACACGAAGGCATTGGGCGCCACGAAAGCCTGCGTGAACGGGTCCACCTCGTCCCAGCGTTTTTCGATGCCGGCCGCGAAGAGCGCCGGCGATGGCAGTTGCACGATGGCCATGATCGATGCTCCTTCATTGGGCCGGGTTGTTCGCCGGTGCGTTGGGCGGCGCCTGGACCCGCAGCAGGCCCCACAGGCCGCCATCGCGCAGGAAGCTGGCCTGGCTGCCCACCAGGTAGTCGTGCGGCACGCGCGAGGCGCCGCCGGCGGCCACCTCCAGGCTCACGCCCATCATCGGGCCGAAGCCGTTGAACACGCCCTCGCGCAACGCCGCTCCGGCGTTCGCGTCGATGCGGCGCGAATCGGGCGACCACGGATACGGGTTGAAGGCGTGGCCGCTGAGCGCCACGCCCTGCTGGCGCGTGTGGCCGCCGGCGTGCACGAAGTGCAGGCGCACGCGCTCGCCGGGATGCGCCGTCAGGACGGGTGTCTCGGGATCGCAGGGGTTGGCAAAGGCCAGGATGGGCGCGATGCCGGCAGCGCAGCGCACGCTGCCGTCGGGCATCTTCGTGGCTGCCGAGCTGAACACCTGGCTGTAGTCGCTTTCGTTGCGTTCGGTGAAGCCCACGCTCGGATCGCCCCCGCGACGCGCCCACAACGGCTCGGTGCGGTAGTTCCAGGCCTTCATGCCGTAGTCGTCGGGCTCCTCGGCGCCCGACAGCTTGCGCACCGGCAGGTCGCCGTGCAGGGCATGCACCGCGTCCTGGAACAGCAGCACGTGATCGACATACCGGCGCGCGGGCTGGCCGCCGCGGGCGGGCACGCAGATTTCGGCGCTGAGGGCCGTCGCGCCAAAGCGGTTGCCGGCGCAAACGTCCGAGCCCTGCGGCCCAATCACCACGGCGCCGATCAGGCCATGCATGGGGTGCTTGACGGCATCGCCAAAGCTGCGCACCGGCAGCGCACCGAACTCGATCGGCTGGCGCTCGGGCCCCGGCTCCCGCGTGCTGAGCAGGAAGGAGCGCTGGCAACGCAGCATGGCCGGCCCGCTGGCGCCGGGCAGGCACGGCGGGATCAGGCTGCCTTGCATGCCCGAGGTCGCTGCCTGACGCGCGCGCTCGCCCTCGCCGCGGGACAGGCCCGCGGCCAGCGCCAGCGCGCCATTGATGCCGACGTTGCTGCCGTCGCCGTACAGCGGGTTTTGCGTGATGCGCGGCACCGAGAAGCCCACGGTGCTGGACATGCGGAACTGGTTGAGGTTGAAGCCGTCCGTGATCATGGGCAGCGCGTCGTGCGTGGCCGCACGCTCGGGCAGCGGCTGGCCGGGCGCGGCCGCGGGGCCGTCGGCCAGCATGGGCGGCAGCAGGTTGCGCACGAAGACCTGCAGGCATTCGCCGGCCGCGGCGCGCATCACCATCGGC
>JBDHRZ010000345.1:0-3963 GCA_039807845.1 Rhodoferax sp. | reverse complement strand
AAGGTCCTGCGCCGCCTCGCCGGCTGCCAGCAACTGTGCCGCCAGCGGGTCGGAGCTGGCGAACAAGCCGCTGCGCACCGCTCCGAGCGCAATCACGCAGGCACCGGTCAGGGTGGCGATGTCGACCACCGCCGAGGGCGCGAAGCGCTCGGCATAGGCGAGCGCGTCGCACAGCACGAGCCGCCCTTCCGCATCGGTGTTCAGGATCTCGATGGTCTGCCCGCTCATGCTGGTGACCACGTCACCCGGCTTGACCGCCATGCCATCGGGCAGGTTCTCGCAACTGGCGATGAGCCCGACCACGTTGATCGCCGGTTGCAGTTCGGCCAGCGCGCGGAACACGCCCAGCACACTGGCCGCCCCCGACATGTCGAACTTCATCTCGTCCATTTCCGGCGCCGGTTTGATCGAGATGCCGCCGCTGTCGAACGTAATCCCCTTGCCGATCAGCACGGTGGGAGCCTCGCCCTTGGCGCCGCCCTCGTAGCGCAACTCGATGAAACGCAATTCCTCGTGCGAGCCCTGCGCCACGGCCATGAACGCCCCCATCCCGAGCTTGGCCACCTGCTTGGGGCCGAGCACCGTGCAGCGCATCGAGCGTGCCTTCGCCAGTTGCCGCGCTGCTTCGGCCAGCTTGGCCGGCGTGGCGTGGTTGGCCGGACGGTTGGCCCACTCCTTGGCGAACTCGACCCCGCGCACGGCGGCCACGGCGCGTCCGAAGGCAGCGCGCGCCCCGACCACGTCGGCGACGCCGATCACGACCTCGGCCAGTGCACGGGGCTCCGGCTTGGTCTTGGTGGTGGTGTAGACGTAGCTGGCTTCCGCCACCGCGCTCAGCGCCATGCGCACCGGCTCGCCCTGGCCGAGCAACGCCAGGCACACCACGAGCCGGCGGCAATTGCTCCCCTTGAGCGTCGCCACTGCGCCGGCCACCGCCTGGTGCACCTGGCGCGCCGTACCGTCCTCGCAGCCGACCAGCACGAGCCGGGTGCAGGCGAGACCCGCCGGCCGATAACTGGCAAGCAGCTTGCCGCACTTGGTGTCGAGGTCGCCGGCTGCGCGCGCGGCGGCGATCAACTCGGCGAGCACACCGGCACCAGGCTGGCAGTTGCCAGGAACCGGTATCACCAGTGCGTCACACTTGCACGCCGCCGCCCCGACGAGGTCCAGCGCCTCGAGTTGGAAGTCCATACTCGCGTCTTTCATTTGACGGCGATGTTATTCCATTCCTCCCTGCACAAGGAAATGTCGCGCACGTTCGGCGCCACGGTCGTGGTGCTGGCGACGATCGTGATGACGATGTTCCTCATTCGCACCGTCGGCCTGGCTTCGCGCGGCAGCGTCGATCCGGCGCAGGTGATGATGGTGCTCGGCTACACCGTGCTGGGTCACGTCCCGACCATTCTCACGTTGAGCCTGTTCGTGGCCACCGTCGCGAGCCTGTCGCGCATGTACCGCGATAGCGAGATGACGATCTGGTTCGCCAGTGGCCGCGGCCTGGGCAGCTTCCTGCCGCCGCTGCTGCGCTTCGCGTGGCCGATCTGGCTGGTGATCGCGGTCCTGGCGCTGTTCGTCTGGCCCTGGTCGAACCAGCAATCGCAGACGCTGCGCGACCGCTTCGAGCAGCGCGGCGACCTGGAGCGTGTCGCGCCCGGCCAGTTCCAGGAATCGGCCAGCGGCGACCGGGTGTTCTTCGTCGACAAGGATTCGGTCGAGGGAAAATCCGCAGGCCAGGTTTTCATTGCAGCCAACGAGCGCGGCAAGCAAACCGTGACCTCGGCGCGTGCCGGGCGCATCGAGACCATCGGGACGGACCGTTTCCTGCTGCTGTCCAACGGCCAGCGGCTGGAGAACGCTGTGGCTGAACCGGGCTTCAAGATCAGCGAATTCGAGCAATACGGCGTGCTGGTGGACGAAAAGGCGCAACAGGACGCGCGCGTGCTGCCGCCCTACGTCCTCCCCACGCGGGTATTGCTGGCTGCACGCACGCCGCCGTTCCTGGGCGAACTGTCCTGGCGCTTCGGCCTGGCGCTGGCCTCGATCAACTTCGTGCTGATCGGCCTGGCGTTTTCCAGCGTCAACCCGCGCGTCGGGCGCAACGGCAACCTGCTGTTTGCGCTGTTCACGTTCATCGTCTACTACAACCTGGTCAACCTGGGCGCGAGCCGCATCGGCACCGCCGGCCTCGGTTTCTGGGAATTCAACCTGGCCCTGCACGGGGGCGTGTTCGTGTGCACCGCGCTGGTGCTGGTGGCAAAGCACTGGAACCTCGGCCTGCGCCTGCGCTCGACCAGACGCCGACCGGGTCTTGCGGCACAAGTGCAATGAAGACGGTACGGCGCATGATCTACGGCGAGGTGATCTCGGCCGTGGGGTTCGCGACGCTGGCCTTCCTGGCCCTGTTCTCGTTCATCGACTTCGTGGGCGAGTTGCGCTGGGTCAACTCGAACGGCCCTGACGGATACCAGTTGCGCCATGCCCTGGCCTACGTGGCAACGCTGTCGGCCAGCAGCCTGTACGACCTGCTGCCGATCACGGTACTCATCGGCACCGTATTCGTGATGGCGCGGCTGGCGCAGAACTCGGAATTCACCGTGCTGCGCACGAGCGGGCTCGATCCCTGGCGTGCCTTGCGCAGCATGATCGGCCTCGGCCTGCTGTTCACGCTCACCACCTTTGCGATCGGGGACTTCCTGGTGCCGATGGCCGACCGCGCAGGCCAGTTCCTGCGTGCAACCTACCTGCGCGAGATCACGGTGGGCCAGACCGGCGCCTGGCTGCGCGAGAAGCAGGACGGGCATGCGTTCTGGGTCAACGTCGGATCGCTGCAGCCCGATGGCGGGATGCGGCGCATCCGCATCATCGAATTCGACGGCAAGGGCAAGCTGGTCGCGACGACGCGCGCGGCCAGCGGCGCGTTCACGGGCACTGCCTGGCTGCTGCACGACGTGAACCGCACCGAGTTCAAGCCGATGCACGAGGGCCAGGCCGAGGCCCACAGCGCCACCCTGGCCGAGTACCGCTGGAACACGACGCTGAGTTCGGAGATGGCGGCGGTGGCGCTGCTCAAACCCGATCGCATGCCCATCATCGACCTGTTCCAGTTCATGCGCCACCTGGACGCGAACGAGCAGGCGTCGCAGCGCTACGAGATCGAGTTGTGGCGCAAGATCTTCTATCCGCTCAGTTGCATGGTGATGGTGGTGCTGGCATTGCCATTCGCCTACCTGCACTTCCGCAGCACCGGGATCTCGACCTTCGTGTTCATCGGTGTGATGACCGGCATCAGCTTCTTCCTGCTGAACAACCTGTTCGGGCACTTCGGCAACCTGCGCCATTGGTGGCCCTGGCTCGCGGCGGCGGCGCCGGGCATCATCTACTCGGTGCTGTCGCTCTCGGCCTTCACCTGGCTGGTGCTGCGCCGCTGAACACGCCGCGGCGCGCACACACCCTGCATGCGCCCCCCTGTCGCGGGAGGCAACGCCGGCCGGCTCGATTCGTGCAGCGCCGCGCGCAGCCCCCTGGCGCATCGCCAGGCAAACCTGGAGCGGCAGGCATAATCGTTTGTCATGGGGTCGCCACCGTCATGAACCTGCATCAGTTCCGCTTCGTCCAGGAGGCCATCAAGCGCAACCTCAACCTCACCGAGACGGCCAAGTCGCTGCACACCTCGCAACCGGGGGTGTCCAAGGCGATCATCGAACTCGAAGAGGAGCTGGGCGTCGAGATCTTCGCGCGCCACGGCAAGCGCCTGCAGCGCATCACCGAGCCGGGCCAGCACGTGATCCGCAGCATCGACCTGATCATGCGCGAGATCGGCAACCTGCGGCGCATCGGCGAAGACTACAGCGTGCAGGACAGCGGTACCCTGTCCATCGCCACCACGCACACCCAGGCGCGCTACGTGCTGCCGCCACGGGTCGCGCAGTTGCGCAGCACCTACCCCAAGGTGAACATCAGCCT
>JBDHRZ010000344.1:0-3973 GCA_039807845.1 Rhodoferax sp. | reverse complement strand
CGGTCTTTGGCCGGATAGCCGTAGGGATTGAGGGTGTGGGTGACGAAGGCGCGATAGGCGCTGCCGTCCTCGGCCTTGATCTCGGCCAGCGTCACGACCTCGTCGACGATGCCGGGCAATTCGAGGCTGGTCTTGCTGCCCTCGATCTGCGGCACGAACACCTTGCGGTTGTAGTCGTCGAGCCGTTCGTCGAGGATGGCGACGAACACCACGTTCTTGCCGCGCGCGTGCTGCAGGTGGGTGAGCGCGCTGACCATCTCCTGTCCGAGCTGGCCGTATGCGCCGCGCATGTCCGGCTTGCCCGTGCGGTCGCTGACCGCGCCCGGTTGTGTCTTGCACCATGCGAAGCACTGGCGCGAGAGCTGCGTGATCGAATCGAGAAAGAAGGTGTGATAGCGGTCGAGCTGCGTCGGACCGCCGAACTTCTCGATGACATGGTCGTAGTGCGCCTGCGAGAACGCAGCGTCCGGCGGCAACGACTTGTCGGGCCCGGCGAGGAACACGAAGAAGTCGCGGCTCTCGGGCCAGGACGCCGGGCGGATGGTGTCGCCGGGCCAGTCAGCCACGGCGAGATCGCCCGCCTCGATGTCGATGAACAGCGTCGTCTTCGGATCGAGGTCTTTGAGCCGGGTGGTCTTGCCGATGCCGGACTTGCCGAGCATCAGGAGCTTCACGCCCTTGCGCTCGGCCATGCGCTGCTTCGCGCTGATGATCGGGAGGCTCATGCTTCACCTCCGTCGAACGACAGCTTGAAGCTCTGCTTGCCGGGCTTCACGGTGCGAGCGGGAGCGAACTGGTCGCGCCACGCGGGCGGCAGCGCGTTGAAGCGCGATTCGGGGATGGAGAACTCGATGTCGATGTAGTCCTCGACCCGGTCGCCGGAGGCGGCAATGCGCCGGGCGATTTCGCCGAGCTGCGACTGATCCCACGACACACGCTTCGGGGTGTCGGCGGAAACGTGCAGCGCACCGTCGTGGAGGTGGACGGTGCCGAAGTCCTTGCCGACCGAGACGCGCTCGTCCTTGATACGTTCGCCGTAGGCGCTCTCCAGCGCCGCGTCGAACTTGGAGCGAGCCCGCTTGAGCCAGTCCATCGCCTGATCGAGGTTGCGGGAGATTTCAGCCTTCTGCTCGGCGGGCAGTGCCGCCAGCTGGCCAACGGACATCTCGGCGATGTCGGCGGGGTAGATGGTCAGATCGCTCATGGCCACCCCCTCACTGGTACGCACGAGTGAAGGTCGAGTGCCGCGAAACGCGACGCTCGAAGGATTCGATCTCGGAGATCAGGTAGGCGACGCGAGCACCGAGCTTGCAGAAGACCGGGCCGAGCTGTTCCTGCCGCCAGCGGCGCAGGGTTTTGACGGAAAGCCCCCAGCGGATCGCCAGTTCGTTTTCGTCAAGGGCGATGCGCTGGGCACCGTCCGGATAGGGTCGGCGGGGATGCCGGCTCGATTGAATGGAAGGGGCTTGGTTTTGCATGAGGAGCACTCCTTTCGTTGGGGTGCTCCTACTTTCTTGCTGCAGGGCCTGCGATATTTCGCAGCCTTCCCGCAGTAATCACGCAGAAATTACAAGCGCCTGTCCTTCAGGCAGTTTCGGATTCCGCTGGTTGGTCGCCCGTCGCTTGCGCCGAACCCAGATGGTCGGGCGTACCGATATTCAGTTCCCACAGGCGCGGCTTGGCGTTGCCATCTGCGCCCCGGAAATAGGTCTGCCATTCCGGTGCGCCACGGAAGAACTCGGCCATCGTGCGGAACGAAACTGCAGCCGCTGATTCGATTTGGGTCTTCGTCCACTTGCGCCGCCCAGTTGCCCAGCCGTTGACGAAGACCTCGACCACATCGAGCCATTCCTTCTTGGTGAGCGTCCACGGATCGGGCCACGGCCCGTGCAGCGTTCCGCTGCGCGCGTCGTCCTTGATCAAACGCGGCGTGTCGACCACGGCGGCCTCGGACTGCCGACGACGAATCTCCGCTTCGACCGGCGCGAGATCAATCGATACCTTCCCATTGGCGTCCTTGGCGAGCGCATCCAGTGACACGACGATGCCGGGCCCGAGATAGCGGCGCGGCTGCCCCATCGTCGTGGACAGCACAATGGTCAGGCCGAGATTCGACTGCCGCAGCTTCGTGTCCAGCTTGTCGGAATGCTTGGGTTCCCACAGCCGAGAAACCAGCGCGACGGGAATGCGCTGATCGCCCATCCGGTAGTTGCCCAGCACGTAGGGTTCCTCTTCATCCACGGTCAAGGGGATGTCGACCAGTTGCGGTCGGAGCAGTTCGTCGAGCCGTTCGCGCATGTAGCCCTTGCTGATGTCGTACCGGCAAAGATCACCTTCTGTCAGGTCGTACCGTTCGCCGGTGACGTCATCGACCGCTGACGTGCTGGTGCTGTTGAAGCTGACCTTCAGTCGGCGGAACCCCTGCTGGCCATCGCCATCTTCGATGGGGACGGTGATGTAGTCACCCGGCACCTTCTGCTTGAGCAGGCCCTTGCTGACCAGATCGGCAACTGTCAGGCCAAGCGCCGCCAGCAGGTGCCCGTCCACCTCCCGGCCGGCAAGGTCAAGCAGTCTCATCTCGGCTTGGAACAGGGCAAGGTCGGCACCGACCTTCGCCGGTTCGACCCGCTTCATCACGCCCAGCGATGTCAGGATGTCTTCACCGCATTGGCGCAGGCGCGGATCGGGCAAGTGCAACAGGTTGCAGGAGCCGCGCTCATCCACCGTGATGTCCAGGGCCCGTGCGTCCTGCTCGCCATCGAACCGAATAGAGAACGAGAGTTTCACCTCAACCACGGCGCGGCAGCTCGAAAGCGGGTTGTGATCTCCAAAATGCGCGTTGGACACAGCCCAGACGCTGTCGTTGTTCGCCATTGAAATCGTGACGGTGTGCCGGGTGTGCCCGAGGGTGACGGTCAGCGAGGAAATCCATGCCTCCAGGATCACCGCGCCCCGGGCGGTTGCGGCGCGAAGATCGACCGAGCGCTTGAACATCCCCAGCTCGTAGCTGATCGCTCCCACCGGTTGCTTGGAAAGTGGTTTGTCGAAGCCGACGGCAACGAAGTGATTGGCAAGGCGCTGCGCCGTGCCGCGCTTGTCCGAGAGCACATGCACCTTGTTCGCAGCGGGGTCGTACACCAGCGTCGCTTCCAGCGCAGGCGTGAAGACCAGAAGGTCGCGGCGGCGATCTTTCATCTGCCGCAGCAGCTTCATCTTTCCGGGATGGTAGACGACCAAATAGTGCATGCGTCGCTGCGCGCCCTCATCGCCCTCGTCCATTTCGAAGTGGATCAGCTCGCAGTTCTGCTTGGCCTCGTCGTCCAGTTCGAGGATTTCTCCCACGCCTGCGTGCAGCTTCTGCTCGACATCCGGCGTCCACTGGAAATCGCGCCCGTCGCCATCGCGCACGGTGAAGCCCAGGAACTTCTTGTGCCCGTGGAAGTGGTGGGTCAGGTAGATGGTTTCGATCTGGTCGAAAACACGCGACGCCTTGACGTGCAACCAGATCAGCCGGGTCATCGCATCCGCCGATCTGTCGAAGGTGGCGATCTCCGGGTGCTGCTCGTACTCCAGTTCCCCGTAGGCGTGCTCCAGCATCTCCTCGGTGCGGAATCGCACGAGCTGGAGAAGTCGCACGGCTTCTTGGTCGGCGATGGTGACGTCCTCGCGCTTGACCGTGAGGATGTGTTCGCGCAGGGCCGCGCGCGCCTGATCTTCGGGTAGGGACGCATCGATGCCGCCAAGCATGGCGAACTTGTCAGCGTGGGCCAGCAGTCGAATGGCGGTGACGGTTGCCGACTCGATCAGGTCGGCAAGGTGCTTGCTGTTTTTGTGAGACTTCCGGGCCACTCGATGCTCCTTGGGGTAGTGCTGAGTGGCCTGGCTTGCGTCGGCACCGTCAGCGCGGTTCGACAGTCACGGGATGATTCCCAACATGATCTTGGTCTTGATGCTGGACAGCCAGTCCTCGCGG
>JBDHRZ010000343.1:0-3978 GCA_039807845.1 Rhodoferax sp. | reverse complement strand
GACCTGCTGGCCTTCATCTACCTGGTCCAGCCCGAGCTGTTCAGCACCAGCAGCAAGGCGGTACGGGTCGCCACCGACGGTCTGGCGCAGGGCCAGACGATCATGCACGCGCGCGAATTCATCGACTACCCACAGCCCGGCTGGGGCAAGCGCCAGCCCCGCACGCAGGTCTGCCTGCAGGTCGATGCCTCCGCCTGCGTGGCCCTGTTCGAGCAGACCATGATGCGCGACTGGCTCACGTGAAGCGCCGCCCACCCTTGGATGGCCGCGCCAATCGGCCGACGCCGTTACCACTTCGATGGCCGCAGCTTTGACGCAGGGCAAGCTACCATGGCGCAAGCGTGGCCCGAGTGCCGCCTCAACCGGGAAACCCGGTGAAAGCCCATAAAATCGAAGGTTACCGCCACTCCGGCGTCGACCTGCACCGTACATGACCCACACCGTCACTGAAGCCTGCATCAAATGCAAGTACACCGACTGCGTCGATGTCTGCCCGGTCGACTGCTTCCGTGAAGGTCCCAACATCCTGGTCATCGACCCCGACGAATGCATCGACTGCGCGGTCTGCATCCCGGAATGCCCGGTGAACGCGATCTATGCCGAGGAGGATGTGCCGTCGGACCAGCAACACATGACGGCGCTCAACGCGGAACTGGCAAAGCTCCCGGGCTGGACCAGCATCACCCGACGCAAGGATCCACCGCCCGATGCGGACGAATGGAAGGACCGGACGGACAAGCTCGGCCTGCTGTTGCGCTGATGGGCGGCGGGTCAGCCCGGCGGGCCTGACCGGCATTGCGGCGATCCGGGGGCACTCAACACGACAATCATGGAACCTCATTTGAACCGAGAAGTGATCGACACGGCCCTTGCCCACGAGCGTGCCCGTGGCGGCAGGCACGGCGGCGCGATCGAAACCGATGCCGTGATCATCGGTGCCGGCCCGGTCGGCCTGTTCCAGGTGTTCGAACTCGGACTGCTGGAAATCAAGGCACACGTGATCGATTCGCTCGGCTATCCCGGTGGCCAGTGCGTCGAACTCTACCCCGACAAGCCGATCTACGACATCCCGGCCGTGCCGGTGTGTACCGGGCAGGAACTCACCGACGCACTGCTCAAGCAGATCGAACCGTTCGGTGCGGTATTCCACTTCGGCCAGGAAGTGACGGTGGTCGAGCGGCACGACGACGGACGCTTCTTCGTGCAGACCTCCCGGGGCACGCGCTTCCTGACCAAGACCATCTTCATCGCCGCGGGCGTAGGTGCCTTCCAGCCGCGCACGCTCAAGGTCGAGGGGCTGGAGCGCTACCACGACAAACAGTTGTTCTACCGCGTCAGGAACCCGGCCGATTTCGCCGGCAAGAACCTGGTCATCGTCGGCGGTGGCGACTCGGCACTGGACTGGGCATTGAATTTCGCACAGGACGGGCCGCACAAGGCCGAGAGCGTGATCCTGCTGCACCGCCGTGACGGCTTTCGGGCCGCGCCGGCCAGCGTGGCCCGGATGCAGGCCTTGTGCGAAGCCTTCGAGATGCAGTTCATGGTCGGCCAGATCACCGGTCTGGAGGAAAACCACGGGCGGCTGACCGGCGTGAAGGTGACCGGCGGCGACGCGATCACGCGCGTGGTGCCGCTGGACATGCTGCTGGTGTTCTTCGGCCTGAGCCCCAAGCTCGGTCCGATCGCCCACTGGGGCCTGGACATCGAACGCAAGCAACTCAAGGTCGACACCGAGAAGTTCTCGACCAACGTCCCTGGCATCTTCGCGGTCGGTGACATCAACACCTACCCCGGCAAGAAGAAGCTCATCCTCAGCGGCTTTCACGAGTGCGCGCTGGCCGCGTTTGGCGCAGCGCCGTTCGTGTTCCCGGAAAAGAAGATCCATCTGCAGTACACCACCACCAGCCCGAAGCTGCACAAGGTACTCGGGGTGGAGACCCCGGTGTTCGACTGAACGCCCGAACACACGCGGGCACGGCAAGGCGGTCGGGCCGACATGTTGATATATACTCGCCCGGCTGTTCCTCGATAGCTCAGTCGGTAGAGCACCGGACTGTTAATCCGTTGGTCCCTGGTTCGAGCCCAGGTCGAGGAGCCAGATGATTCAAAAAGGGGTCGGCCTCGCTTGGGGCTGACCCCTTTGCTTTTGGTGCGGCGGTCCCGATACGCCAGTCGGCAGTGCAGTCTGCATCTGCCACACGTGGCGACGAGGGAGGCTGGCGCACGCGCCGCGGCACCGCTTATCCCCGTCTCGGACGCGCGGCATCCTCTGCCGCCAGCGCACCCAGGCCCGATTCGGACCACTCGACGGGCACCTGATCGGCGCGCGTCGACACGAATGCACTTCCGTGCGAGGCCTGCCCAGGCACGAGACGGCTGAGCGGCTCCGGATGCGGTGCACGCAGTTGCGTGAGTTCTTCCGCGATCTGCACCGCAGAGGCCGGACGGCCGGCCACCGTCGGCCGGATGCCGGGGCTGGCGGCGAGTTCCTGTGCGCTGGGCACGCGCGGCGCAAAGTCGTGCGCGTCGGCCAGCGGCCAGTAGAGGCGGTAGACGTTGTGCTGGCGCGCGAGGTCGTCCAGGATCGCGCGCGGCTGGATCGTCGGCATCGTCGCCGAGAGCAGTCGGATGTGCGTGGTGTCGACGCGTCGCACGATGTGGTGCGGGGTGAGCTGATCCGGGTGCTTCAGGCCGGCCGCCTGCAGCAGTTCCTTGAGCGCATGCAGCGTGTTGGCGTGGTATTGCGCCACGCGCGGCGCCTTGTCCGACACCACCAGTGCGCGCTGGCGCAACGGGTCCTGCGTCGTGATGCCCGTCGGGCAGCGACCGGTGTGGCAGACCTGCGCCTGAATGCAACCCAGCGCCATCATGAAGCCGCGCCCCGAATTGCACCAGTCGGCCCCGATGGCGAACATGCGCGCCAGGTCGAACGAGGTGATCACCTTGCCGGCAGCACCGAGTTTCACGCGCGCGCGCAGGCCCACGCCGATGAGCGTGTTGTGCACGAGGTTCAGGCCTTCCTGCAGCGGGGCACCCATGTGGTCGGAAAACTCCACCGGGGCCGCGCCGGTGCCGCCTTCGGCGCCATCGACCACGATGAAGTCGGGCGTGATGTCGGTCTCGAGCATCGCCTTGACGATGGCGAACCACTCCCAGATGTGGCCGATGCACAGCTTGAAACCAGTGGGCTTGCCACCGGAGAGTTCGCGCAGCCGGGCGATGAAACGCACAAGCTCCACCGGCGTGCCGAAGGCGCTGTGCGACGACGGCGAGATGCAGTCCACGCCGACCGGTACCCCGCGTGCGGCGGCAATCTCGGCGGTCACCTTGGCACCCGGCAGCATGCCACCATGACCAGGCTTGGCCCCCTGGCTGAGCTTGATCTCGATCATCTTGATCTGCGGATCGCGCGCCTGCTCGGCGAAGCGCTCGGGATCGAAGCTGCCGTCGGCCTTGCGGCAGCCGAAGTACCCCGAGCCGATCTCCCAGATCAGGTCGCCCCCATGGAGGCGGTGGTAGCGGCTGATGCTGCCTTCGCCGGTGTCATGCGCGAAGCCTCCATTGCTCGCACCCAGGTTGAGCGCCTCGATCGCATTGGCCGACAGCGCGCCGAAACTCATCGCCGAGATGTTGAACACGCTCGCGCTGTAGGGCTGCGTACATGGCGATGTCCCGCGCGCGGGCGCATCCGGCGCGCCACCGATCCACACCCGGAAGTCATGCGAGGCGATCACCGTCGGTTGCAATGAATGGTTGATCCACTCGTAGCCCCTGGCGCCCACATCGAGCTGGGTGCCGAACGGCCGCACGTCGGGCTCTCCCTTGGCCCGCTGGTAGACCACCGCACGCTGCACACGCGAAAACGGTTCGGCCTCCACATCGCCTTCGATGAAGTACTGCCGGATCTCGGGGCGGATGAATTCGAGCAAGAACCGCATGTGCCCGAGGATGGGATAGTTGCGAAGCACCGCATGGCGC
>JBDHRZ010000342.1:0-3982 GCA_039807845.1 Rhodoferax sp. | reverse complement strand
GGCCACCAGCTCGGTCTTGGCCACCAGGGCGGACTCGACCTCCATCGTGCCGAGGCGGTGGCCCGAGACGTTGAGCACGTCGTCGATCCGCCCGGTGATACGAAAGTAGCCGCGGTCGGCGCTGCGTACGGCGCCATCGCCGGCCAGATAGGTCTTGCCGCCCATCTCCACCGGGAAATAGCTGGCCTTGAAGCGCTCCGGATCACCCCAGATGGTGCGGATCATCGAAGGCCAGGGCCGGCGCATCACCAGCAGACCGCCGGTGCCATTGGGCAGTTCATGGCCGGTTTCATCCACGATGGCCGCGAAGATGCCCGGCAAGGGCAGCGTGCAACTGCCCGGCACGGTCGGCGTCACGCCAGGCAGCGGGTTGATCATGTGGCCACCGGTCTCGGTCTGCCACCAGGTGTCGATCACCGGACAGCGCTCGCCGCCGACGTGCTTGTAGTACCACATCCAGGCTTCCGGATTGATCGGCTCGCCGACCGTGCCCAGGATGCGCAGGCTGCTCAGGTCCGAGCGGTCCGGATGCACCGACGGGTCGCTGTCGGCCAGCTTGATGAGCGAGCGGATGGCGGTGGGCGCCGTGTAGAAGATCGAGCAGCGGTGGCGCTCGATCATCTGCCAGAAGCGCGCTGCGGTCGGCCAGGTCGGGACACCCTCGAACATCACCTGGGTCGCACCCGCTGCCAGCGGCCCGTACACGATGTAGGTGTGGCCCGTGACCCAGCCGATGTCCGCGGTGCACCAGAACACGTCCTGTGGGCGCAGGTCGAACGACCAGTCCATCGTCAGCTTGGCCCACAACAGGTAGCCAGCCGTCGAATGCTGCACCCCCTTCGGTTTTCCCGTGGAGCCGGAGGTGTAGAGGACGAACAACGGGTGCTCCGCCGACACGGGGACCGGTCGAAACTGGTCCGACATGCCCTGCAGCGCCTGCGTGAAGGTGAGGTCACGCCCGGCGACCATGTTGCAGGCGGTCCCAGTACGCTCGTAGACCAGGATCGAGCGCACCGATTCGCAGCCGCCCATCGCCAGGCCTTCGTCGACGATCGCTTTCAGCGGCAACTCCTTGCCGCCACGCATCTGGTAGTTGGCCGTGACCACGGCCACTGCGCCGGCGTCGATGATGCGCTCGTTCAGCGCCTTGGCGGAGAAGCCGCCGAACACCACGCTGTGCGTCGCACCCAGGCGCGCGCAGGCCTGCATCGCGATCAGCCCCTCGAGCGACATCGGCATGTAGATCAGGACCCTGTCCCCCTTGCGGATCCCCCTGCCCTGCAACGCGTTGGCGAACTGGCTGACGCGCGCCAGCAGTTCCCGATAGCTGATGCGCGTGACGATGCCATCGTCGGACTCGAAGATCACCGCGGTCTTGTGCTCGACCGGCGTACCCATGTGCCGGTCCAGGCAATTTGCGCTCGCGTTGAGTTCCCCGTCCGCGTACCACTGGTAGAACGGCGCGTTCGACTCGTCCAGCGTGCGTGTGAACGGCTTGTCCCACACCAGGTGTTCGCGGCCCAGGCGTGCCCAGAAGCCCTCGTAGTCCCGCTCGGCTTCGGCACACAGCGCCCGGTAAGCGGCCATGCCCGATATCCGGGCCGTCCTGGCCAGCGCATCCGGCGGATCGAACACCCGGTTTTCGATCAAGACCGATTCAATCGCGCTCATGTCTGCTTCTCCTGAACTGGTTGTGTGTTGAAAAACCCCGATGCAACCCGCAGAACCCGGCGCTGCCACGGGACCGCGGGCGACAGTGCCTGCAGCACCTGCGGCGCCTGCACACGCAAGCGTCAGCCGCAATGCACGAGGGCTACTGTAACGCCAAAGGCCAATCGCTCCAGCCCTGGAGTTCATCGCTGCGCACTGCCTTCGCATCGATACACTCGACGGTCGCCGACCGGCGTGCAGCGGCACTGCAATGGCGGTGCGACCGGCCCCTGTCGCGCCCACCGGCGCCGGCGAGTGGAGCACAGGAGACGATCGATGAAGAGACGAACGACCGCCACACCGACCGGCACCGGGGTCCGCCCCGCGAACCAACGGAACGCCGACGTGACGGCCCGCGGACGCGGCCTGCCCAGACTCGTGGTGCTGACGCTGGCGGCCTTCGCGATGGCCTCGGCGCAGGCCGCCGAAGTCGATGGTCGCAGCCTGTCGATGTGGTGGGGTGTGCCGTTTGCCGGCCTGCTGCTGTCGATTGCCGTGCTGCCGCTGGTGGCACCCCATGTCTGGCACCGGCATTTCGGCAAGGTCACCGCGCTCTGGGCGCTGGCATTCCTGCTCCCGTACGGTTTCGGCTTCGGCGCAGGCGCTGCCGCCGGCGCGCTGGTGCATGCGGCGGTGGCCGAGTACATCCCCTTCATCATCCTGCTCACCGCCTTGTTCGTGGTGGCCGGGGGCATCCACATCCGCGGCAACCTGCGTGGCACGCCCGGCCTGAACACGGCCCTGCTGTTGCTCGGTGCCGTGCTGGCGAGCCTGATGGGAACCACCGGCGCCTCGATGCTGATGGTGCGCCCGCTGATCCGCGCGAACGACAACCGGGCCCATCGCACGCACGTGATGATCTTCTTCATCTTCATCGTCGCCAACGCCGGCGGCTCGCTCACGCCGCTGGGCGATCCGCCGCTGTTCCTCGGCTTCCTCAAGGGCGTCGACTTCTTCTGGACCTTGCGCCACATCCTGCCGGAGACGACGTTCCTGATCGGCGTCCAGCTGGCCCTGTTCTACCTGCTGGACGGTTGGTATTTCCGCCAACGCGACGAACGGCAGCCGGTGGATCCCACGCCCGACACACGCACGATCGGCATCGACGGCGGGGTCAACGTCGTGCTGCTGCTGGCCGTCGTCGGGCTGGTGCTGCTGAGCGGCTTCTGGAAGTCCTCCGACGCGTTTTCCGTGCTGGGCAGCGAAGTGGCCCTGCCTGGCCTGGTGCGCGACGTCGGGATGCTGGTCGTGATCGCGCTCTCGCTGCTGCTCACCCCGGCTGCAGTGCACGACGACAACCAGTTTTCCTGGGGGCCGATGCAGGAAGTCGCCAAGCTGTTCGCCGGCATCTTCCTCACCATCGTGCCCGTGATCGCCATGCTCAAGGCGGGCATCGACGGACCATTCGGCGGCGTGGTCGCGGCCGTCACCCGCGCCGACGGCAGTCCCGATCCGGCGATGTATTTCTGGGCCACCGGGCTGCTCAGCTCATTCCTCGACAACGCGCCCACCTACCTGGTGTTCTTCAACACCGCTGGCGGCGACGCGGCTGCGCTGATGGGGCCGATGGCCACGACGCTCACCGCCATCTCCGCGGGAGCCGTGTTCATGGGCGCGAACTCCTACATCGGCAACGCACCCAACCTGATGGTGAAGGCAGTGGCCGAGGACCGCGGCATCGCGATGCCGAGTTTCTTCGGCTACATGGCCTGGTCGTGCGGCATCCTGCTGCCGTTGTTCCTGCTCATGACGGTGATCTTCCTGCGCTGAGCAGCGCCGGCGTCACGCCCGACCATCCGTGCCGGCGGGAAACGATGCATGGCGCATCCGACCGTGTACCACGCAGATCAGCACGACCCCTTCATCCACTTCATCCAGGTGAGCGTGGTTAAACTCGTCGATCGTTCCATTGCCCGCATCAGGATAGCCGCATGCCCTCCCCCACCACGATCCGCGAAGCCGACCTGATCGAATCCGTCGCCGCCGCGCTGCAGTACATCAGCTACTACCACCCTGCCGACTACATCGCCCACCTCGCGCGTGCCTACGCACGCGGACAGAGTCCGGCCGCCAGGGACGCGATCGCCCAGATCCTGACCAACTCGCGCATGAGCGCGATCGGGCACCGCCCGATCTGTCAGGACACCGGCATCGTCAACGTGTTCGTCAAGCTCGGCATGGACGTGCGACTCGACGGCTTCAGCGGGACACTGGACGACGCCATCAACGAAGGCGTGCGCCAGGGCTACCTCAACCCGGACAACACGCTGCG
>JBDHRZ010000341.1:0-3988 GCA_039807845.1 Rhodoferax sp. | reverse complement strand
CGCGCGCCCCGCACGCGAGCAGCGCGCGCAGCATGCCGGTGGTGTCCGACTCGCCTCCCGCGCCGGGATTGTCCTGGGTGTCGGCGATGACCACCGGCCGGCCGGCGTTGCGAGCGGACGCCTGCGCGCGGCGCACCGCTTCTTCGGGCTGCAGCACCGGCAACACGAAATCGGCTTCGGCGCGCTCCACCCGATGCGCCAGCGCGTCGGCGGCCGCATCGGCAACTCCCTGGCTCTGCCCATAGGCGAACACCATCGGCGCGCACTCGGGGAAATCGGCGGCCGGGAAGCCGGGCGTGAACGACAGCGTGGGCACCTCGCGCGACTCCAGCGTGGCGAGCACGGCGTAGAGGCTGCGCGCGGGTTCCAGGTCGGTGCACTGGGCCTGCAGCGGAATCAGGAACGGGATGCGCCGCCAGGCCACCACGGGGCGCGCCTGGCCGTCGAGCAGGCGCCGCAGCAGGTGCGCCACGCGCGCGCCGGTCTCGGCGTGATCCACGTGCGGGTAGGTGCGGTAGGCGATCAGCGCGTCGGCCGCCTGCAGCATGCGCTGCGTCACGTTGGCGTGCAGGTCCAGGCTGGCGAGCAGCGGCACCTGCGGGCCGACGAGGGCGCGCACACGCGCGAGCAGTTCGCCCTCGCCGTCGTCCAGGTGCTCGGCGACCATCGCGCCGTGCAGGTCCAGGTAGACCGCGTCGGGCCGCGCCGTACGCACCCCCTCCACGATCAGGCCGGCGATGCGCTCGAATGCGTCGCGCGTCACGTGGGCGGACGGCTCGGTCGCTGCCCACGCCGTGGGCAGCAGGCGGTGGGGCGCACCGCGCATGGCCTCGATGAAGCCGGCGATCGGGATGTTGCGCGCGACCATCGTGTCGAGGATCGCGCCGCCCTCGAGCAGCCCGGGCCAGCCGCTGCCGACGCGGAACTGCTCGAAGGTCGCCCGGGCCGGGGCGAAGGTGTTGGTCTCGTGCTGGAAGCCGCCGATGGCGATGCGCATGAATCAGAACTCCACTTCGGGCATGGCGTCGATCAGCGCGCGCGTGTAGTCGCTCTGCGGCGCGGCGAACAGGGCTTCGGTCGGGGCGGACTCGACCACGCGCCCGGCACGCAGCACCACGACTTCGTCGCACAGATAGCGCACGACTGCCAGGTCGTGCGAGACGAACAGATAGGTCAGGCCGAACTCCTGCTGCATTTCGTGCAGCAGGTTGAGCACCTGGGCCTGCACCGAGACATCCAGCGCCGAGGTCGGCTCATCCAGGATCAGACACTCGGGGCGCACCGCCAGCGCACGCGCGATGCACACGCGCTGGCGCTGCCCGCCCGAGAGCTCGTGCGGATAGCGGTGCAGGTGCTCCGCGCCCAGCCCCACGTGCTGCAGCAGGCGCAACACCTCCGCGGAGCGCGCGGCAGCGTCCAGCCCCAGGCTGTCCTGGTGGATCAGCATGCCTTCGGCGACCACGTCGTGCACGCGCATGCGCGGGTTCATCGACGCCTGCGGGTCCTGGAACACCACCTGCACGCGGGCGGCCTGGCGCCGTCGCGCGGCCGCATCGAGCGCGGCGATGTCCTGGCCGCGGTACAGGATGCGACCCGCGTCCACACGCTCGAGCCCGAGCAGGCAGCGCGTGAGCGTGGACTTGCCAGAGCCCGACTCACCCACCAGGCCCAGCGTCTGGCCGGTGCGCAACGTGAGCGACACCTCGTCGAGCGCGGTGTGCGAGCGTCGCTCCGCCCACGGTACGGTGCGCGCCAGCGGATAACGGCGGCTGACCTGCCGCACATCGATCAGGGCGTCGGCCATGGGGTTCCCTCGGGCTGCACGTGGATGCAGGCCACCCGGTGCGTGGCCGACAGCGCCAGCGTGGGCGGTTGCTGCTGGCTGCACTCGGGCGTGGCGAGCGGGCAGCGCGGCGCAAAGCGGCAGCCCGGCGGCGCTCGCACCAGGTCAGGCACACGCCCGGGCAGGTTGGCCAGTTGTCCGCGCGCCAGTCCCGGGCGCGGCAGCGCGGCCAGCAGCGCGCGCGTGTACGGATGGCGCGGCGCGTGCAGCACCTCGCGCGTGAGCCCGGACTCGACCACGTGGCCGGCGTACATCACCGCCACATGGCTGCAGATCTGCGCCACCACGCCCAGGTTGTGCGTGATCATCAGCACCGCGGTCTCGCTGCTGTGCACCAGTTCGGACAGCAGCGCGAGGATCTGCGCCTGCAGCGTCACGTCCAGCGCCGTGGTGGGTTCGTCCGCGATCAGCAGGCGCGGCTGGCCCACCAGCGCCATCGCGATCAGCACGCGCTGACGCATGCCGCCGGAGAACTGGTGCGGGTAGTCGCGCGCGCGCTGCGCCGCGTTGGCGATGCCCACGCGCTCGAGCATCTGCACGCCGAGCGCACGCGCAGCCGCCTTGCGCCGGGCCCGGCTGGCACCGGGCGCCAGCCCAAGCAGTTCGGGCGCGCGCCGGCCGATCTCGAACGCCACGTCGGCGATCTGCTCGCCCACGCGCAGCACCGGGTTCAGATTCGTCGCCGGGTCCTGGAAGATCATGCTGATGGCGCGGCCGCGCAGCGCGCGCATGGCGGCCTCGCCCATCTGCAGCACGTCCTGCCCCTCGAACAGGATACGCCCGCGCAGGTAGCGCGCCGGTGGCGTCGGTACCAGGCGCGACACCGACAGGCCGGTGACGGACTTGCCGCAGCCGGTCTCGCCGGCCAGGCCCCAGATCTGGCCGCGTTCGACGCGCAGCTCCACGCCATTGAGCACGTGCGCCTCGCCCTCGAACGAACGCATCGCCAGGTGCAGGTCCTCGATGTGCAGCAGCGGCGCAGCAGCCGGCACCGGCGCGCGGCCGGTCGGGGTGGGGAGATCGGCCACGGTGGTCATCGGCGCGAGCGCGGGTCGAGCAGGTCACGCAGACCGTCGCCCAGCAGGTTGAAGCTCAGCACCGCGAGAAAGATCGCAGCACCGGGAAAGACCGCCGCCCACCAGTAGTCGGGCAGGAAACCGCGCGCGGTGGACAGCATCTGGCCCCATTCGGGCGTGGGCGGCTTCACGCCGATGCCGACGAAACCCAGCGAGGCCACGGTGAGCACGGCAAAGCCCACGTCGAGCGACATCTTCACCACCACCGGCGAGACGATGTTGGGCAGGATGTGGCGCCACAGGATGCGCGCGGGCGACGCGCCCAGCGCGCGTGCCGCCAGCACGTAGACCTCCTCGCGGCGCGCCAGCACCTCGCCGCGCACCAGGCGGGCGAAGCCCGGCCACCAGCCCAGCGAGATCGCGAGCACCATGTTGAGCGTGCCGGCCCCGAGCGCGGCGGCCACCGCCATCGCCAGGATCAGGCCGGGCAGCGTGAGCTTGAGGTCGGCCAGGCGCATCAGCAGCTCATCGGTCCAGCCGCCGACGTAGCCCGCCACCGCACCGGCCAGCGTGCCCACCGCCGCCGCCAGCAGCACCACCGCCAGCCCGGCGAACAGCGAGATGCGCGCCCCACCGAGCACCAGCGAGAACACGTCCTGCCCGAGTTCGTTGGTCCCCATCCAGTGCGCGACCGACGGCGGCTGGAAGCGCACCGCGGTGTTGATGCTGCCGGCGATGTGCTCGGGGTACGGCGCCAGCGCCTGGCCGGCGGCGGCCACGAACAGCAGCACCAGCACCAGCACCAGCCCGACCAGCGACAGGCTGCTCTGGCGCAGCCGGTACCAGCCGCGCCGCCAGGACTCGCGACGCACATCGACGGGAACGGCAGTCACCGCACACCTCCAGCCTGCGCCCTGCAGCGCGCCCCGCCTGCGGATCCCACGTGACTCATGAGGCCACCCTCCGTGCTGCGCACTGCACGCCTCATCGCACCTGCACCTTGGGGTTGATCAGCCCGTAGGACAGGTCGATCAGCAGGTTGAACAGCACGAACAGCGTGCCGATGCACAGCACCAC
Organism: Rhodoferax sp.; assembly: GCA_039807845.1. Taxonomy (GTDB): domain Bacteria; phylum Pseudomonadota; class Gammaproteobacteria; order Burkholderiales; family Burkholderiaceae_C; genus CAISIP01. The sequence goes on along the minus strand of JBDHRZ010000341.1, from coordinate 52 downwards.
GCCCATCACCGGCATGAAGTCCTGCGTCAGGATCGATTTCGTCGCGTACAGG
>JBDHRZ010000340.1:0-3989 GCA_039807845.1 Rhodoferax sp. | reverse complement strand
AGCGTGCAGGACAGCGGTACCCTGTCCATCGCCACCACGCACGCCCAGGCGCGCTACGTGCTGCCGCCACGGGTCGCGCAGTTGCGCAGCAGCTACCCCAAGGTGAACATCAGCCTGCACCAGGGCACGCCCGACCAGGTCGCGCAGATGGTGCTGGACGAAACTGCCGACATCGGCATCGCCACCGAGTCGCTGGCCGCATACCCGGCACTGGTGACCTTGCCCTGCTACGAATGGCAGCACATGCTGGTGTTCCCCTCTGGCCACGTGCTGGGCAGCCATGACCACATCACGCTGGAGGACCTGGCCGCGCTGCCGCTGATCACCTACCACCCCTCGTTCACCGGCCGCACCCGGATCGACCAGGCCTTTGCCACGCGCAAGCTGCAGCCGCGCATCGTGCTCGAAGCGATCGATTCGGACGTGATCACGACCTACGTGCGACTGGGCATGGGGGTGGGCATCGTGGCCGAGATGGCGGTGCGCGAACTCGCCGAGGGCAAGACAGGCAACGGCCTGGTGATCCGCCCGGCTGGCCAGCTGTTCGGCCGCAACGTGGCACGCGTCGCGTTCAAGCGCGGCGCGTACCTGCGCAACTTCGTGCTGAGCTTCGCCGAACTGCTCAGCGAACGGCTGCAGCGCCGGCTCGTCGAGCGTGCCATGAGCGGACACGGCAGCGACTATGCGCTGTGAGCCTCCCAAGATCCAACCGCCTGACCCTGCCATGGACCCTTCCCTTGCGCGCACGCCCGTGCTGGCCACCAAGCTGCCTGCCGTCGGTACCACCATCTTCACCGTCATGTCCGCCCTGGCAGCAGAGCGACAGGCCGTCAACCTGGGCCAGGGCTACCCGGACTTCCCGTGCGATCCACAGCTCGTGGCCGAGGTCACGCGCGCCATGGAGGCCGGCCACAACCAGTACCCACCGATGCCCGGTCTGCCTGCACTGCGTGGGGCCATCGCGGCCAAGCTGCAGGCGTGGCACGGGCCGCATGGCGGACGCCGCTACGACGCCGACAGCGAGATCACCGTCACGGCGGGCGCGACACAGGCCATCCTGACCGCCATCCTGGCGGTAGTGCGTCCGCGCGACGAGGTCATCGTGCTCGAACCCTGCTACGACAGCTACGTCCCCAACATCGAACTGGCAGGCGGCACCGTGGTCAGGGTACCGCTCGTGCCGGGCACGTTCCGGCCGGACTTCGCGCGCATCGCTGCGGCGATCAGCCCGCGCACGCGCGCGATCCTGATCAACACACCGCACAATCCGAGCGCCTCGGCCTGGAGCCGCACCGACATGCTGCAGTTGCAGGAATTGCTCGCCCCCACCGACATCCTGCTGATCAGCGACGAGGTCTACGAGCACATGGTGTTCGATGGCCGCGCGCACGAGAGCGCAGCACGCTTTCCCGGGCTGGCGGCGCGCGCCTTCATCGTCTCGAGCTTCGGCAAGACCTACCACGTGACCGGCTGGAAGGTGGGCTACGTCGCCGCGCCGGCGAGCCTCACGGCCGAGTTCCGCAAGGTGCACCAGTTCACCGTGTTCACGGTGAACACGCCGATGCAGGTCGCGCTGGCCGCCTACATGGGCGAGCCGCGCCACTATCTGGAGTTGCCGGCCTTCTACCAGCGCAAGCGCGACCTGTTTCGCGCCGGGCTGGCCGCCACACGCTTTCGCCTGCTGGCGTGCGAAGGAAGCTATTTCCAGTGCGTCGACTTCTCGGGCCTGGCCGTGCCCGAGCGCAGCCTGGCCGATGGGGAATTCTGCAAGTGGCTCACCACCGAGGTCGGCGTGGCGGCGATTCCGCTGTCCGCGTTCTACGGCGACGGCTTCGACCAGCGGGTGATCCGCTTCTGTTTCGCCAAGAAGGAGGAAACGCTCGCCGTGGCGCTGGAGCGGCTGACGCGGCTGTAGAGCAGCGCTCACTCAACCAGCGCTGCGGCGCGACTCGCGCTGGGCGATCCAGAGCGTCGAGACACTGATGATGGCCCCGCCGAGCAGCGTGGTGGCAGTGGGCGCGTCGCCGAAGAATACGTAGCCGGCAAACGCTGCCCAGACCAGATCCAGGAAGCGGATCGACTGGGTGAGCGAGGCTTCGGCGATCGCCAGGCCGCGGGTCTGGCAGTAGTGCCCGCCCGCGCCGAACACGCCCGAGAGGAGCACCAGCACCCAGTGGCCCAGCGTGGGCGTCTGCCAGTACCACAGCGCCAGCGGCAGGCTGAGCAAGGTCACGGTCACGGCCTGCCACAACACGATCACGTTGACGGTCTCATAGCGCGTGAGCGCCTTGTTCAGCAGGAACGAGGCCGCAAAGATCGGGCACGAGGACAGCATCAGCAGGTGGTACCAGCCGGCATCGCCAGAGAGCCGCGGACCGACGACCACCATCACGCCGGTGAAGCCGACGATCGCCGCCACCCAGCGTTCCCAGCGCATGGCCTCGTGCAGGAACAGCCAGGCACCCAGCATGATGAACATCGGCTGGATGAAGCCGATCGCCGTCGTGTCGGCCAGCGGGATGTTGGGCAGGGCGACAAACCACAGCAGCAGGCCCATCGTGTGCAGGGCGCCGCGCGAGACCTGTCCAACCGGGCGCACCGGCCAGCACGATCTCCATCCGCCGCGCAGGGCCACCGGGAGCATGACGACCATGGCGGCCAGGTAGCGCAGGAACTGCGCCTGCATCGGGTGCAATTGCTGGCTCAAGCGGCGCAACACTACGTTGAGCAGCACGAACACCAACCCGGACAGGGCGATCCACAACAGGCCGCGCACGCGCGGATCGAGCCGCTGCAGGCGGCGCACCTGTAAGGACAGCAGACGCAGATGCTGGTTTCGCACGCGGTCTGCGGGACGCTTGTAAGCGGTCAACTGCGGTTTCCAGGTTCAACGGTTGATCTGTGCCCAGGCCTTGTCCAGCCGCTTGACGCTGACCGGGTACGGCGTGCGCAACTCCTGCGCAAACAGGCTCACGCGCAGTTCCTCCAGCATCCAGCGCAAATCCTGCAACCGCGGGTCGGCGACACCCTTGCGTTCGGCAAGCAGGCGCCAGAAACGCGCCTCCTGCGGGCGCAGTTCGGCCAGGCGCGCCTGGTCGCGTGCGGGATCGGTGCGCAGCTTGTCCAGCCGCATGCAGATCGCCTTCAGGTAGCGCGGCAGGTGCTGGAGTTGCGCCCAGGGCGTTGCAACCAGGAAGTCCCTCGGCAGGAGACGCTGCAACTGGCTGGCTGCGTCGGCCGCGGCCTCGCCGCTCTGGCGCTGGTCGCGTATCTTGCGGCTGGCCAGCGCGTATTCCTGCAGGATGGTCGAGGCCAGGCGCGCGACCTCACCGGCGATCAGGCTCAGGCGGCCACGGCCTTCGTCGAGGCGCCGCTGGAACGCCTGCGCGTCTGCCGGCAAGGGCTCGAGCAGGAAGGCGCGCTCCAGCGCCAGGTCGACGATCTGCCTGCGCAGGTCTTCCAGCGTGCCCAGCGGCAGGTAGGCAGCACCCAGCCTGGCCTGATCGGGGATGTTCTTCTCCAGGTACTTGATGGCGTCGCGCAACTGCAGCGCGAACAATCTGCGCAAGCCGGCGCGGTGGCGCAGCGCCGCGATCTCGGGCTCATCGAACACTTCCAGGCGGACCGAATCACCGGCATCGACGAGGGCCGGAAAGCCGATCAGCACCTGGCCCTGCCTGCGGATTTCCAGCAGTTCGGGCAGTTCGCCAAAGGTCCAGGCAGTGAAGCGCTGCGCCGCATCGGGCGCCTGCGAACCCGTGGCTGCATCGCGCGAACGCTCCCCTGCCCCACCTTGGCCTGGCCCTGCCTCGCCCGAACCATGGGTTGCCGCCGATGCGTCGGAACTTGCCGCTCGTTGGGGTTGCGCCGCGGTGCGAAACGCTGTCGAGGCGGTCGAGGCCGTCGACCCCGTCTTGGCAGCAGGCCCGACGGTTGCGGCCGGCGAACCCGTCGCTGCGCCCAGCCTCAAGGCCGCCAGCGCCTGGAAC
>JBDHRZ010000339.1:0-3995 GCA_039807845.1 Rhodoferax sp. | reverse complement strand
GCGCACTTCCTGCTCGGCGTGCAGTGGCACCCGGAATTCCACGACGGCAGCGACCCCGACCTGCTGCCCGCCGATCCGCTGCTGCAGGCATTCCTCGACGCGGCAGCGCAGCGGCGCGGCTGAGGCGGTTGAGGCGGTTGAGGCGGTTGAGGCGGTTGAGGCGGTTGAGGCGGTTGAGGCGGTTGAGGGGGTTGAGGTGGTTGAGGTGGTTGAGGCGGCAGGCTACGGCGCCCCTGCTAAAGTCTTGAGCTCGGTACGCCACGAATGTCGTGCGGTGATCGCCTGCAGCTGCTTTGCTATTGGCGCGAGGCGCCGCAAGGGCAGTAGCGTTTCGCGGAATCCCGGAGCACTTCGAGCCATGGCGCGGTTGTCATGCCAATCGACGCACGGAGCTGCCATTTCTGTTGCGAGTCAACTGTGAGCCGCGAAACGGCGCCGATTTCCACAAAGGCCTAGCCATGGCCCACGTAGGTCGCCGAATGGAGGTTGGCGCGGAGGTGGATTCTCGATCGTCGTTAGGCCGGTGATAATGGGGAGGGTCGCTTCGCGCCGCGGCGTGCATTGCGCCAGGGAGATAGCCACCTTCGGGGAACAATTTCACATGACGGCACCTACCATCTTTGACGCCTGCCAGCCCCGCGATGACGTGCGCGAGGGGCGCGTCAGTGATGCTGATCTGGCTGCCGATCTCGCCGCGGTCATTCGCGGAACGTCGGTGCCGGACTATTCCGACCCAGCCCGCTTCTTCGCCAATACCTACCCCACGCGCGGCCTCAAGAATCTGCTGGAGGCCGTCTGCAGGCGCCTGAGTGGCGCCGGCGGCGAAGCGGCCGCCGTGCTTCGTCTGGACACCTCGTTCGGCGGCGGCAAGACGCACGGCCTTATTGCGCTGGTCCATGCGGCCGGCGGCATGAGGGGCGTCGCCCGGCCTGAGGAGTTCATCGACCCCGCCCTGCTGCCGGTCGGGCCCGTGCGGATCGCCGCGTTTGACGGCGAGAACGCCGACCCGGCCAACGGGCGGTCTATGGGCGATGGCGTCCGCGCGCATACGCCTTGGGGCGAAATCGCATACGCCCTCGCTGGCAAGGATGGCTTCGAGCGTGTCCGTGCCAGCGACGAGCAGGCCGTTGCGCCCGGTGCCGACACCCTCAAGGAGCTGTTTGGAAACCAGCCCACCCTCATCTTGCTGGACGAGCCTGCCATCTATTTGCGTAAGGTCCGCGGACTGCCGCACGGCGGGCGTGACCAGCTAGCCGCCTTCCTGACCTCACTGATCAAGGCTGTCGAGTCCTCGCCCAACGTCTCGCTGGTCTTCTCTCTTGCGGTCGGCAAGGACGGGCGAGCCTCTGACGCCTACGCGGAGGAGAACGATTTCCTGGCCAGCCGGATGGCCGAGATCGAGAGTGTCGCCGCGCGAAAGGCAACGTTGCTGAACCCGACGGAGGACGATGAAACCGCGCTGGTACTCCGGCGCCGGCTGTTCGCTCAGATCGATCCGCAGAAGGCGGCCGAGGCCGTCGCGGCCTACCGGGCCCTGTGGAAGCAGCACGCCGCTGCACTGCCACCCACCGCAGCGGATGGGGACATCGCCGAGCAGTTCGAGCGCAGCTACCCGCTGCACCCCGCGCTGCTGGACACCCTGACGCACAAGACGGCTACCCTCGGCACCTTCCACCGCGTGCGCGGCATGCTTCGCCTGCTCGTCCGCACCGTCGCCCAGCTCTGGCAGGATCGGCCCGCCGACGCTACGGCGATACATCTGCACCACATCGATCCGGCCAACCCGGCGATCTACCAGGAGATCGTCACTCGGCTGCAGCAGCCTGAGCTGGTCCCGGCCATCCGCTCCGATGTCGCCGGTGAAAAGGGCCAGCTCGCGCTCGCCCAGCAGATCGACAAGGCGCAGTACGCCGGCCTGCCGCCCTACGCGGCCTATGCGGCGCGCACGGTTCTGGTTCACACGCTGGCGTTCAACTCGGACCTGCGTGGCGTCAATGCCGACGAACTGCGGCTGGCGATGCTCGGCCCGGCGCTGGACGGGTCTTTCATCGACGACGCGCGCACCCGCTTTCGCGACCAGTCCGCCTACCTCGATGATCGTCCCAACGCGCCGCTTCGCTTCCTCTACGAGCCAAATCTCACCCAGCTCGTACGCCGCGAGGAGCGCAACGTCGATCGCGAAGAGATCCGAGCCGCGCTGCAGGACGAGATCCGACGGATCTTCGGCGGCACGACCCTGGACCTCGTGCCGTTCCCGGCCGGGCCCTGGGACGTCCCAGACGAGGTCGGGAGCGGCGCGCCTCGCCTGGCGCTGATCAACCACGAGGCGGACGCAGTGGCCCCCGGACAGGAAGGGCTCCCCGATCGCGTGCAGGAGATCTTCGAGCGCAAGGGCAATTCCGGCAGCCTGCGGATGCAGCGCAACAACCTCGTGTTTCTGGTTGCGGAAGAGGGGCGAGTGCAGCTCATGGTCGAGCGCATGATGCGGCGCCTCGCCCTGCAGCAGATGACGCGCAACGAGCGCATCCGCGAGCTGCCCGAGCACCACCAGGCCAAGCTGCGCGAATGGCAGGAGCGGTCCCGCCACGAACTCGCGGTGGCCGTGGCGCAGTGCTACCGGAATCTCTACTACCCGGCGCGCAATCGCGCCGCGGGCGCCAACGTCGATCTGGCCCATTCGGTCATTGACCTGGGCACCGCATCTGATCGCCCCGGCGCTGGCCAGCAGCAGTTGCTCACGGCGCTGCGCGACCTCAACAAGCTGCGCGGCGTCGAGGACGCGCCGGAGTCGCCGGCCTACGTGCGCGATCGCACTCCGTTGAAGCGCGGCCAGATCAGCACCGTCGACTTACGCAACGAGTTCCGCAAGGATCCGGCGCTCTCGATTCTGCTCGGCGACGACGCCTTCATAAAGCTGGTTCGCACAGGCGTCGAACGCGGCGATTACATCTACCGGCGCGGGGACCTGGTCTATGGCCAGGGCGATCCCGGCGCGCAAATCATGATCGACGAGCAGTCCTTCGTGCTCACTCGCGCATTCGCCGAGCAAAGCGGGCTGTGGCCGCGTAAGCCTGCCGGAGGGCCCTCACCCGGCCCGATGGCGCCAACACCGCTGGGCAGCACTCCCCCTGGTGGTGGAACGCCGCAGCCCTACACACCGCATACGCCGACCGCTCAGCCTCTCGTCGCCGACGGGTCGTCGCGCCTGCAGGCTGAAGGGGCGCTCAAGGAGGCCCTGGGCATCCTGTTCGACAAGGCCCGCGGCAGCGGCTGCAAGCAGCTAGCCGCCCTCACGGTGCAGTGCTTCGATGCCGGCGACCTGTTTCGTCTTCTTCCGGCGGCCAATGGCATCTCGGGCGCCACCAAGCGGGTCAGCGTGAACGTGGACCTGGAGATGGCGGAAGGCGGCCTGCTGACGATCGAGTTCACGGGACCCCTAACCGAGGCCCAGTTGGTTCGAGAGTTCCTGCAGCCGCAGCTGACCGCCGCCAAGGACAAGAACGCCCGGATGCTCAGGTTCGAGCTTCGCTTCAGCGATGGCCTCGACCTCGCCGGCGATGCACCGGAGCGCCTGCGCGATCAGCTCACACGCGTGGGAAATGGCGCCGCGTTCGTGTCTGCTGAAGCGGAGCGCGCTTGATGGCCGACCGCAACATCAAACCCATCCGCCCCGCCCGCAGCGCGGCGCCCCGTTACGAGCTGAGGCTCTATCGCCACGGCCCCGGCGACAGCGAAATGCGCGTCTACCGTTTGCCGGTAGCCACCAGTGAGGACGGTGAAGCCGTATTCGTCGGCGGACTGCGCGGAGCGGGGATGGAGCGCTTCGAGCCTCGCATTCTGCGCATCCTGCGCCACCATGGCGTCCGCCTCGGGCCGGGCGCGCCGGGTCGGCGCAATGTCCAGGGCCTTGATGAGGAGACCGCCCTGGTCCTCGGGTTGCTGTTCCGCACCCTGGCGCCGATGCGCAACCGCGACAACATGCAGGCCTGCGTCGA
>JBDHRZ010000338.1:0-4027 GCA_039807845.1 Rhodoferax sp. | reverse complement strand
GGTCGAGCCGGCTGCCCAAACGAAATCCCTGGCGCGAAACGCTGCACCGGGCTTGGCTGGCGCTGATTGTCGTCAGGTTGACAACATGGCGTCAAACCCGATCCAATGTTCCGGACGCGGGCGAGCAGTGGCGGGCCCGCGCCAGTCGTCACTCGACGTCAGAATCGACGCGCGACGCGAGCGCCGGCTGGTGTGCGCTGCGGTCAGATATCGGAACCTTCTCACATGCAAGCCCATTACGATGCACTGGAGACGCGCGAGCCTGCGCAGCGCGAGGCCGCATTGCTGCAGGCGCTGCCGGCGCAGGTGGCGCACGCGCAGCGGTGCAGCGCCGCCTTCGCCGAGATCCTGCGCGGGGTCGATGCCGCGGACATCACCAGCCGCGCCGCGCTGGCTGCGTTGCCGGTCACGCGCAAGCACGAACTGCACGAGCGCCAGCAGGCCTCGCGCGAGCGCAACCCGTTCGGCGGCTTTGCCGCGGTCGGGTTCGGCCACGAAATGCCGCGCGTGTTCGCCAGCCCGGGGCCGATCTACGAGCCCGAAGGGCGGCACCGCGACTACTGGCGCATGGCGCGCGCCATCTTCGCCGCCGGCTTTCGCCCCGGCGAACTGATCCACAACTGCTTCAGCTACCACCTGGTGCCGGCCGGGTCGATGATGGAAACCGGCGCCCATGCGCTGGGCTGCAGCGTGTTTCCCGGCGGCACCGGGCAGACCGAGCAGCAGGTGCAGGCCATGGCCGATCTGCGGCCGGCCGGTTACATCGGCACGCCGAGCTTCCTGAAGATCATCCTGGACAAGGCCGCTGCCATGGGGGTGGCGCTGCCCAGCGTGCGCAAGGCCTTGCTCAGTGCCGAAGCCTATCCGCCGAGCCTGCGCGACTGGTTCCAGGAGCGCGGCGTCCAGGGCTACCAGTGCTATGCGACGGCCGATCTCGGCCTGATCGCCTACGAGACCGTGGCGCGCGAAGGCCTGGTGCTCGACGAGGCGGTGCTGGTCGAGATCGTGCGTCCCGGTACCGGTGAGCCGGTGCCCGATGGTGAGGTCGGCGAACTGGTCGTCACCAGCCTGAGCCCGGTCTATCCACTGATCCGGTTCGGTACCGGCGACCTGAGCGCCATCCTGCCCGGCGCCTGCCCGAGCGGGCGCACCAACCGCCGCATCCGCGGCTGGCTGGGCCGCGCCGACCAGACCACCAAGGTGCGTGGCATGTTCGTGCACCCGGCCCAGGTCCAGGCGATCATCCAGCGTTTTCCGGAAGTGGCGCGCGCACGCCTGGTGGTGCGCGGCGACATGGCCAACGACTCCATGACGCTGGTCGCGGAGACCGCCTGCAGCGGACCGGATTCCCTGGTCGAGAAGCTCGGCATCGCGATGCGCGAGGTGACCAGGCTGCGCGGCGAGGTCGAACTGGTGCTGCCCGGCAGTCTGCCCAACGACGGCAAGGTGATCGAGGATGCGCGCAAGTACACCTGAATCCGAGCGCACCGGAGCACGGGGTTCCGTCGCGATTGTCCATGCCGGTAGTCGCGCCGGAGCCTGCGGGCAAATGAGCGTGGAAGAACGGGAAAGTGGGCATCGAGGCGGGCGGCGCGCGTGTCGCATCGCGCGCACGATCGTGTCGACGGATGCGGTCTTTGATGTACGTCATCGGGTCGCGGGCTCATTGGTACTTTCCTGCATTGGCAAGGTGTGCAGGGGCCCCTAGACTGGGGTGGTCTGTCTCCGGTGCTCGATTTGTCTTGGCCGGGGTTTGCCACTTCTTTCCTTTCAACGAGACTGCCATGAAACGATTGCTCGTATTGGCCGCAGCGGCCACCGCCATGTTCGTCAACGCCCAGACCTTCCCGGGTTCTCGACCCATCTCGGTCGTCGTGCCGTTTGCTGCCGGCGGGCCCACCGATCTGGTGGCGCGCCAGCTTGCCGAGGCGATGCGCAAGGCGATGGGTGGCAGCGCCAACTTCGTGGTCGAGAATGCCGCCGGTGCCGGTGGCACGATCGGCGCCACCAAGGTGGCTCGTGCCGCGCCCGACGGGCACACGTTGCTGGTGTTCCACATCGGCATGGCGGCCACGCCGGCGCTGTACAAGAAGATCGCCTACAAGCCGCTGGAGGACTTCGAGTTCCTGGGCCTGATCAACGAGGTGCCGATGACGCTGGTCGGCAAGCCGCAGTTGCCGGCCAACACCTACCGCGACTTCGAGAACTACATCCGCGCCAACGCCGGCAAGCTCAACATCGCGCACGCCGGGCTGGGCTCGGCATCGCACCTGTGCAGCCTGATGTGGCAGTCGGCCGTGAAGGCCAAGGACGCCATGACGACGATCCCGTTCGGCGGCACGGCCCCGGCGATGAACGCCCTGCTCGGCGGCCAGGTCGACGTGATGTGTGACCAGACCACAAACACGACCCAGCAGATCGAGACCGGCCGCATCAAGGCGTTCGCGGTCACCACTGCCAAGCCCTTGTCCAGGCACAAGCTGCTCAAGGACTATCCGACCCTGCAGGAGATGGGGCTCAAGGGGTTCGACCTGACCATCTGGCACGGCATCTATGCGCCCAAGGGAACGCCGCCCGCGGTGCTCAAGCAACTCAACGACGCAGTGAAGGCGGCGTTGAAGGACCCGGATTTCATCAAGAAGCAGGACGCGCTCGGTGCCCTGGTGGTGACGGATGATCGCGTCGAGCCTGCGGCACACAAGGCCTTCGTCGCGGCCGAGATGGCCAAGCTAAAACCCGTGATCGAGGCCGCCGGTCAGTTTGCGGATTGAGCGTGTGGGGGGCTGTCAAGGGGGGCTGCCGGACAGCCGGACAGCTACGAAGTGTTGGTGCCAGAGCAAGAATCGCTGCGCTTGTTTCTTGGTCTGGCACGCAAGGGTCTGGATTGTTGGGGACAGAGCTTGCCACGCTGCGCGTGGCTGCGGTCTGTCCCACAAGGTGATCACACTCCCCAAACGACTTCCTTGTCCGCGGCGTGGGCGCGGCGGAGCAGGTCGATGAAGGGGGCGGCGCGTTGGCGCAGGCTGACGCGCTCCGAGGGTGGGGTGTCGTCGGGCTCTTGTTGCGCCTCGCCGCGTGGCGCCACCGTTGCGGCAGCCTGTCCTTGCGCGATCGCCTGCTCCAGCGCTGCGATCGCCGGCGGGATCTGTTCGGGCAGGATGATGCCCCGGGCGGCGGGCTCCTTGCCGATGATCTGCAGGATCTGGTCGCCGGTGGCCTGCAGCATGATCACGTCCCCGGCGGCCTTGGATTTGAACTTGTACAACATCGGCGAGTTTGCGTTCCCTGGTTCGTGCATCGGTCTGGCAGGGGGTGCCGGGGTCCGGCGCCGGCTTCGCAGGCGCAGTGGTTCGCATTGCACCCGCGTCAAGGGTACATGTACCTGCGGTTGAACGGATAGCCTGACTGGCCCCCCCGGATCGCCTCGGATGGCGCACCTGCCAGTGGCCTGGCCGCCAGCATCTGGTGCAGCGCCATCCAGCCGCGTTCGAAGCCCATGGCGCTGCCCGCCAGGTAGAGCCGGTAGGCGCGCAGTACGCGCTCGGCCTGCTGCGCGCTGTGGCCGCCTGAGCGCAGCGCGGCGAGTGCCTGCTCGATCTGGCGCTCGAGCGCGTCCGACCAGGCCCACAGCGTGCGCGCGTAATGCGGGCGCAGGTTTTCGGTATCCACCATTTCCAGGCCGGCGATCGCGGTTTCGCGCAGCAGGTGACTCACGTGCAGCAGTTCGCCTCCGGGGAAGATGTATTTCTCGATGAAGCCGCCGATACCCGCGCCCAGTTCGCCCGACTGCGCGCTGGCTGCGGTGATGCCGTGGTTGAGCACCAGGCCGCCCGGCGCCAGCAGCCGGTGCAGGGTGGCGAAATAGGCGCCCAGCCGGGCCTGGCCGACATGCTCGAACATGCCCACCGAGGCGATCTTGTCGAACGGCTGCTCCACCTTCAGGTCACGGTAGTCGCACAGCAGCACGCGCACGCGCGCTTCGAGCCCCCGCTCGCGGATCAGCTGCGTCACGTGCGCATGCTGGTTC
>JBDHRZ010000337.1:0-4028 GCA_039807845.1 Rhodoferax sp. | reverse complement strand
GCGGGCCAGGTCCGGTCGAGACTGCGCCGCGGCGTCGGCGATGGTCGAGCTTGGCCGCTGCGGTCTGCACCGCAGCAGTCGCTGTTTCAACCCTCTGGAGAGAATCAATGGCATTCAGACTCGCGCCCGTGCTTGGCGCGTTCGCGCTGGTCGCGGCCGCGCAAGTGGCCCACGCCGCCGAATTCACGCTGCGGCTGCACCAGTTCCTGCCTGCGCAATCCACCGTGCCGGCCAAGGGGCTGCAGCCGTGGGCCGAGAAGCTCGAAAAGGAAAGCGGCGGGCGGATCAGGATTCAGCTCTTTCCCAACATGCAGCTCGGCGGCAAGCCGTCCGACCTGTACGACCAGGCAAAGGATGGCGTGGTCGACATCGTCTGGACCGTGCTTGGCTACACGCCCGGCCGCTTCCCCAAGGCCGAGGTGTTCGAACTGCCCTTCATGACCGGGTCGGCGCAGGCCTCGTCGCGCGCGTTCATGGAGTACGTGCGGAAGAACGCGATGGACGAGTTCAAGGGCGTCAGGCTGATCGCGGTGCACACGCACGGTCCGGGACTGTTCCACAGCAAGAGTCCGATCCGCAAGCTGGAGGATCTCAAGGGCATGAAGGTGCGCGGGGGCTCGCGCGTCATCAACATCATGCTCGAACAACTCGGTGCGACACCGGTCGGCATGCCGGTGCCGGCGGTCGCCGAGTCCCTGTCCAAGGGCGTGATCGACGCCACCACGATCCCGTGGGAGGTGGTGCCCACGATCAAGGTGCAGCAGATCGTGAAGAACCACACCGGATTTTCCGGCGACAAGGGCCTCTACACCCAGACGTTTGCGGTGGTGATGAATCAGGCCAGCTACGAGAAGCTGCCACCCGATCTGCGCAAGCTGATCGACGCGAACTCGGGCGTGGCGTTGGCCGGCCTGCTCGGCAAGGCGATGGACGAGGGCGACAAGGCAGCAATTGCGCTGGCGCAGAAGGCTGGCAACAGTATCGTGACGCTCGACGCGGCTGAGACGGCGCGCTGGCAGCGCGCTGCCAGCGGGGTGCGCGCCGTCTGGTTCAAGGAGGTTGGCGAGAAGGGCATCGATGGCCCCAGGCTGGTCAGCGAAGCGCAGGAGGCGATCGCCCGGCAGGAGCGCAAGTGACGCACGGGCAGGGACGGGCAAAGGCATCGGCGCGGTGCGCCTTGCACCGCAGCCTGCGGCGCCTTGACGTGGGTGCGCTTCGCCTGCGCGCAAGTCTGACGGCTGTGCGTGGGCACGTCTTCCCTCTGCGCAAGTCTGGCGGCTGAGCGTGGGTGACGCAATCTACGCAATGAGCCGCTGGCTTGCGCGCCTGGGTGCGCTGGTGCTGGTGCTGATCGCCGCCCTCACGGTGTGCAGCGTCATCGGGCGTGCGCTCGCATTTGCCGGCCTGGGCCCGGTGCCGGGCGACTTCGAACTGGTCGAGGCCGGCACTGCGCTGTCCGTGTTCTGCTTCCTGCCCTGGTGCCATCTGAACAACGGGCACGCAATGGTCGACCTCCTGTGGCAGCGCTATTCCCCGGCGATGCAGCGCGTGCTGGCGAGCGGCTGCGACGCACTGATGCTGCTGGTCTGGCTGCTGCTGGTCTGGCGCATGGGTGTCGCCATGCTGGACTATCGCGACAACGGCGAAGTCAGCTTCATCCTGCAGATGCCGGTCTGGTGGGGCTACGCGGCGTCGTTCGTGCCGGCCTGCGTGGGCTGCGTGGTCTACGCCTGGCGCTTGCTCGAGACGCTCCGCCTGGTGCGCGCGCCGCGGGGCTTCGTGCTCGCCGGGAGCGCGCACTGATGGACCCGCTGCTGCTCGCGGGGCTGTCGTTCCCGGCGTTGCTGCTGCTCATCTTCCTGCGCGTGCCGATCGGGCTGGCCATGCTCGCGCTCGGCCTGTTGGGTTCCTGGGTGATCCACGGCAGCGCCGGACCGCTGCTCAATCAGATGAAGACGCTGGTATATGGCCAGTTTTCCAACCACAGCATGTCCATCGTGCCCCTGTTCCTGCTGATGGGGCAATTCGCCACGCTGGGCGGCATGTCGCGCGCGCTGTTCAAGGCCGCCGAGGCGTTCCTGGGCCACCGGCGCGGTGGCGTCGCGATGGCGGCGATCGGTGCCTGCGCCGGCTTCGGTGCGATCTGTGGCTCCTCGCTGGCGACCGCCGCGACGATGGGGCAGGTGGCCCTGCCCGAACTGCGTCGCGCCGGCTATTCCGGTGCCCTGTGCACCGGGACGCTGGCGGCCGGCGGCACGCTCGGCATCCTGATCCCGCCCTCGATCGTGCTGGTGATCTACGCCATGCTGGCCGAACAGAACATCGCCAGCATGTTCGCCGCCGCATTCGTGCCCGGCATCCTCGCCGCCATCGGCTACATGGTGGTCATCGCCATCCACGTGCGGGTCGTACCGGGGGCGGCCAGCCCGACCGCTCCCATGCCCTGGCGCGCGCGCCTGCTGGCGCTGGCGGCAGTGTGGCCGGTGCTGCTGATCTTCGTCGTCGTGATCGGCGGCATCTACGGCGGCGTCTTCACGCCGACGGAAGGTGCGGCCGTGGGCGCGGCGGCCACCGGACTGCAGGCCTGGTGGCGTGGCGGCCTGCAGCGGCGCGAAGTGTTCGCCGCTTTCGAGGCGACTGCCTCGGCCAGCGCGATGGTGTTCATGATCGTGCTCGGTGCGGCGGCCTTCAACACCTTCCTGGCGCTGTCGCAACTGCCCCAGGAACTGGCGTCATGGGTCGGCGCGCAGGGTTTCGGGCCGTATGCCGTGCTGTGGGCGATCCTGCTGTTCTACCTGGTGTTCGGCTGCCTGATGGACTCGCTGTCGATGATCCTGCTGACGATTCCGATCTTTTTTCCGATGGTCTCCGGGCTCGACTTCGGTCTCTCGCCCGAAGACACGGCGATCTGGTTCGGCATTCTGGTATTGATCGTGGTCGAGGTTGGCCTGATCACCCCGCCAGTGGGCATGAACCTGTTCCTGATCCAGTCGATGGCCGCCGACGTGCCGATCCTGGAGACCTGGCGCGGTGTCGTGCCGTTCGTGCTCAGTGACTTGCTGCGCGTGCTGTTGCTGGTTGCGGTCCCATCCATAACCTTGTTCGTGTTGTGATGCAATGATGCAATGGTGATGCAATGGGGTCTGATGCAATGGGGTCAGGTCTTGCCTTTTGCCCCCCCCTGCCTTTGCAATGGGGTCAGGTCTTGCCTTTTGCCCCCCCCCCCCGACGTTGGGTACGGTCATCACGACGTTGGGGGGGCAAAAGGCAAGACCTGACCCCATTGGAACCTGACCCCATCGTAACTCGGGAGTCTTCATGTCAAGCACGATCAAACTCGCACTGGCTGGCGCCGGCGCCTTCGGCATCAAGCACCTGGACGGCCTCGCGAAGATCGAGGGCGTCGAAGTCGTGTCGCTGGTCGGCCGCGAACTCGACAAGACGCGGGCGGTCGCGGCGAAGTACGGCATCGGCCACGTCACGACCCGGCTCGCCGACAGTCTGGCGTTGCCGCAGGTCGATGCCGTGATCCTGTGCACGCCGACCCAGTTGCACGCCGAGCAGGCGCTGGCCTGCCTGCGCGCGGGCAAGCACGTGCAGGTGGAGATTCCGCTCGCCGACAGCCTGGCCGGCGCGCAGGCCGTGGTCGAGCAGGCCCGGCAATCGGGCCTGGTGGCGATGTGCGGGCACACGCGGCGCTTCAATCCCAGCCACCAGTACGTGCGCAACCAGGTCCGGGCTGGCCGCTTGCAGATTCAGCAGATGGACGTGCAGACCTACTTCTTTCGGCGCACCAACACCAACGCGCTCGGACAGCCGCGCTCCTGGACCGACCACCTGCTGTGGCACCACGCGGCGCACACGGTCGACCTGTTCGCTTACCAGTGCGCCAGCCCGATCGTGCAGGCGAACGCGTTGCAGGGCCCGATCCATGCGCAACTCGGCATCGCGATGGACATGAGCATCCAGCTCAAGGTGGCCAGCGGCGCGATCTGCACGCTCAGCCTGAGCTTCAACAACGACGGGCC
>JBDHRZ010000336.1:0-4028 GCA_039807845.1 Rhodoferax sp. | reverse complement strand
CAGCATCAGTTGCGTGATGCGCTCGCGTGCGATCGCCGCGAGCACGGTCTGCGCGTCGAAACGGTCCAGGATGATGTTGCGCGCGCCGCGCAGGAAACAGGGGAACAGGTAGACGCCGGCCGCGTGCGTCAATGGCCCCACGTGCAGCATCGCGTCGTCCACGCCGAGCGCATGCTCCATCGCGAGGAAGTGGTTGTGCAGGCGCGCCTGCATGCGCTGCTGGCTGTAGGCCACCCCCTTGGGCTTGCCGGTAGTGCCCGAGGTATAGGCGATGCGCACCAGGTGCTCCGGCCCCACGCGCAAGCGCGGCGCGGCCGCCGACGCGCCGGCACAGGCCTGGTCCATGTCGACCGCCTGCGCCACCGTGCAGCCATGCGTGAGCACCAGCCGCAGTTCGGGCAGCCGGCCCCCGGCGCCGCGCTGCTGCACGAACGCTTCGGCGAGCGCGGCGAACTGCGGCCCGACCAGTACCGCGCTGGCCTGCGCGTCTTCCAGGATGCCGACGTGCTCGTCCAGCGTGTGGCGGGCGTTGAGCGCGACGTAGGTGAGCGCGGCCTTCTCCGCGCCGAACACGCTGTCCACGCTGTGCACCGAGTTCTCCAGCAGCACGGCGAAGCGCTCACCGGGCTGCAGGCCGAGTGCGATCAGCGCCTGTGCCATGCGGTTGCTGCGCGCATCGATCTCGGCATGGCTGAACGTCTGGCTGGCGAACACCAGCGATGGCCGTGCGCCGTGCTGGCGCGCCGCCCAGTGGATCAGGCCGCCAGCGTGGACCGAGTCGCCTGCGTCGACCGCGTCGCCTGCATCTGCGCGCTGGCTCATTCCAGCACCACCACGTCCTGGCCCTCGACCACCGGATCGCCCTCGGCGACGAGGATGCGCAGCACCACGCCGTTGCATGGTGCGCTGAGCGGGATTTCCATCTTCATGCTCTCCATCACGACGAGGGTCTGGTCCTGCGTGACGCGCTCACCAGCCTGGACTTCGATCTTCCAGACGGTGCCGGTGATCTCGGATGGGATGATGGTTTCAGGCATGCGAACTCCTCATGGGGCGGTTGGGGGCCGGTCGAGCTTGAGGTCGCACCATGCCCGACCGGCTCCTGGGAATATGCGGCAATCATAAGAGACATTCCTATTGTTGACAATCTCAATGTAACCGCAATACACTGCGCACCTGGCTGCTCCCTGCAGCCATCGGGCACCGCGCCACCGGGGCCTTGCCCGCTCTCCAACCCTGGTACCGGGAGGCAACATGACACCGATCCATCTGCTGCGCCGATGCGCCGTGCTGGCAAGCGCGCTGTGCGCGTTCGTCGGCGCTGCCCATGCGCAATGGAAACCCACCGAGCGCGTCGACTACATCATCGGTGTCGCGCCGGGCGGGTCGGTCGACCTGTACGCGCGCGGTATCAAGAACGCGCTCGAACGCCTGCACCTGACCAATGGACAACCAGTACTGGCCGAGAACAAGGTCGGTGCCGGCGGTGCCATTGCGATGCAGTTCGTCAAGGGCATGGCGGGCAACGCACACTACCTCTCCACCTTCCACACCGGCGCCATCGCCGGCGCGGTCACCGGCTTGATCAAGGCCGATCCGCGCGACTTCGTCCCGGTTGCGATGCTGGTCGAGGAGGTCTCGCTGGTCGTGGTGCGCGCGGACTCGCCGCTGCAAAACGGCAGCGACCTGGTGGCGGCGCTCAAGTCCGACCCGACCCGGTTGCGCATCGCGGTGGCCCCGGCACTGGGGCAGAACATCCACATGGCGATCGCCACGCCGCTGCAGGCCGCCGGCGTTGCCATCGACCGCCTCACGATCGCGCCGTTCCGCTCCTCGGCCGAGTCCATCACGGCGCTGCTCGGCGGCCATGTCGACGTGGTCTCGGCGACCGCGCCCGTCGTCATGCAGCAGGTGATCGCCGGCAAGTTGCGCGTGCTCGCCAGCGCGGCCAGGGAACCGGGCAGCGGGGCGCTGGCCGGCATCAAGACCTGGCGCCAGCAGGGTGTGCCGGCCGACTACGTCAGCTACAACGGCGTCATGCTGGCGCCGGGCGTGAACGCCGACCAGATCCGCTTCTGGGAGGATGCGCTGCGCAAGGTCTCGCAGGACAAGGAATGGATCCAGCTGGTCGAATCCTCGGGCAACAGGCCGATCTTTCGCGGCTACGTCGAATCGCATCGCTACCTGCAGTCCGAGTGGACGGCGACGCAGGCGCTCGCGCGCTCGCTCGGGCTCGACAAGGTCGCGCGTTGAACCGGTGGCCGGAAAACCCTTCGGCGCCGCCGACAGCACGCTGGCTGACTTCGACGTCATCCAGTTCGTTGAAGCCGCGCCAGGCAAACCCATCGGCGCTGCTCGTCGTGGTGCGCACGCCGTCGTGCCGTTTCCACGCGCGCTGACCCTTGAACTTTCACGGATCTGCCAGCATGCATGAAACCTCTCCCGAACCGAGCGGCCCCTGGATCGAGGAACTGCGCGAACTCGCGCGCCGGCGCGACATGGCGCGCCAGATGGGCGGCGCCCAGGCGGTGGCGCGCTACAAGGAGCGCGGCCGCAACACCGCCCGCGAGCGCATCGACCTGCTGCTCGACGCGGGCAGTTTTCGCGAGGTCGGGCGCATCACCGGCAAGGGGCGCTACGACGCCGACGGACGTCTCGAATCGCTCGCGCCGGTCAACGCGATCATCGGCACCGGCCGCGTCGACGGCCGCAAGCTGGTGGTCTCGGCCGACGACTACACGATCCGTGCGGGTTCTTCCGAAGGCACGTTGTCGGACAAGTGGATCTATGCCGAACGCATGGCGCTGGCGTTGCGCTTGCCGCTGGTGCGCATGGTCGACACGGCCGGCGGCAGCGTCAAGCTGCTCGCCCAGATGCAGGGCACGAAGATCCCGGGCTATGCCACCTGGCCGGGCGCGGAGTTGTTGCGTGTCGTGCCGGTGGTGGGGGTCGCGCTGGGTGCGTGCGCCGGCCTCGGTGCCGTGAAGGTACTGCTGTCGCACTTCTCCGTGATGGTGCGCGACCAGGCCCAGGTGTTCGCGGCCGGCCCGCCGGTGGTCCGGCAGGCGTACGGGATCGAGATCGACAAGAACGACCTGGGTGGCTACAAGGTGCACCGCAAGAGCGCACTGGTGCACAACGAGGCGGTGGACGAGGCCGACGCGATGCGCCAGGTCGCGCGCTTCCTGTCTTACCTGCCGCGCAGCGTCGACCGGCTCGCCGAGCGCAGCTCGCCCGAGGACGACCCGGCTCGGGCCGATCCCTGGCTGGCCGAGGCCATCCCGCACGACCGGCGCAAGGTTTACGATCCGCGCAGGATCATGGAGTCGGTGTTCGACCGCGGTTCGGTCTTCGAGATCGGTCGCTGGCAAGGCGGCTCGCAGATCACCGCGCTGGCGCGGCTGGACGGCTACCCGGTCGGCGTGCTGTGCAACGACCCGAAGGTGGCCGGCGGCGCCATGACGCTGCAGGCGGCCTACAAGATGGAGCGCCACGTGCAGCTCTGCGACACCTTCGGCATCCCGATCGTGAACCTGGTCGACCAGCCGGGCAACGCGACCGGTCCCGAGGCCGAATTGGCCGGCACCCTGCTCGGCGCGGTGCGCGTGGTCACAGCCGTCGAGCGCGCGCGCATTCCGTGGCTGTCGATCATCGTGCGCCGCGCCTTCGGCATGGCCGGCGGCATGCACGCCCCCAAGTTCTTCCCGGCGCTCAACCTCACCTACGCCTGGCCGTCGGCGCGCTGGGGCTCGATCCCGATCGAAGGCGGCGTGCACGCGGCGCACCGCCAGGAGATCGAGTCGGCTGCCGACCCGGCGGCGATGCGCCAGGCGCTGGAGGCGAAATACCACCACCTGGGCTCGCCGTTTCGCACCGCCGAGAGTTTCGGCGTGGTGGACGTGATCGACCCGCGCGAAACCCGTGCGCTGCTGTGCGACTGGATCGAGGACGCCTGGGAGGTGTTGCGAGATGGGGTCAGGTCTTGCCTTTTGCCCCCCTACCCGTAGGGGGGCAAAAGGCAAGACCTG
>JBDHRZ010000335.1:0-4032 GCA_039807845.1 Rhodoferax sp. | reverse complement strand
CGCAGGCGCCGTCTCCGGCACGCTGGAAGACACCAGGTGCACGAGCCGCAGCAGCTGCGTGCGGTCCAGCGTACGCCCCGGGTACAGGCTCACGAGCACCGAGGCCGAGGGTTTCTGCTGCTCGCGAAAAAAACCGTTCTGGTTCGGCAGGGCCAGGTGCACGCGCGCACTCTGCACGGACGACAGCGCCTGGATGGAGCGCGTCAGCTCGCCTTCGAGCCCGCGCTGGAAGGTCAGGCGCTCCTGGAACTGCGTCATGCCCAGGCGGTTGGACTCCATCCCCTCGAAGCCGGCCACCGAACCTTTTGGCAGACCCTGGGAGGCCAGCCGCAGCCGCGTATCGTGCACCCGCTCGGCAGGCACCAGGATCGCAGCGCCGCCTTCGGCGTACTTGTAGGGGATGTTCATCTGCGACAGTTGCGCGACGATCGCCCCCCCGTCCTTGTCGGCCAGGTTCGCGTAGAGCACGCGCCACTCGGTGCGCCCGCCGAGCAGCGCGGCACCGATCGCCAGCGCGACCAGCAGCACCGCCCCGACGGCCAGGCGCATGCGCTGGCCTGCATCCAGGGCGCCCAGGCGCTCGGTCAGGGAGGGGTTGGCAGCGACGGTGGCAAGGGCGGTCATCGAACGGTGTGCAACGGCCACGGCGCAGGCTTGCAGCCACGGCGAAGGCCATTATTGGACGCCGACCGGTGCCACATGAAGCGGAAAAGTCCGGCAAACACCGGTCAATTCGATGCTTCCCGCGTGCAACTGGCGTCCTAGCATCGGGACCTCACCAGAAACGCCGGACCGGTCCCAAGTTTCCTCGCTCCCTCTTGAGGGTCTGGCAAAGCCAGCGTTGCGGGTGCCCACGAGCACGGTCCATGGAGGTCACGATGGAACTACGCCTGCCTGCCGCCGGCTTGCCGGTCGCGCTGCGCCCATCGGCGCTGACACAGCCCGCGGCGGAGCGGGTCGGAGCAAGCCGGCACGACGGCTTCGCCGGCGCGATGAAAAGCGCCCTGCACGAAGTGAGCGCGGCGCAGAACCAGGCGCAGCAGATGCAGCGCGAAGTGCAACTGGAGAATCCCGCGGTCAGCCTGGAGGACACCATGGTCGCCATCCAGAAGGCCCAGATCGGCTTTCAGGCCACGCTGCACGTGCGCAACCGGATGGTGCAGGCCTACACCGACATCATGAACATGCAGGTCTGAACGGGCCTCGGCCCGCCCAGAGTGGCGCTGGTGGGCAGATGGCGCTGTTCACCTTGCACGTGAAGGCCATCCAGGCTGCCAATGTACGCATCCAAACGGCCTGCGAGACGCTGGCAAGCGGTCGACTGAGGCTTCCAGGTTCAATGCAGGATGTGCTGCAGACCCTCGAACTTCTTCTCGAAATGGGCCATCCAGGGCTCGGCCAGGTAGCGGATCTGGGCATCGTTGGCCAGGATGCGACGCATGATGCCAGCCTTCTCCGCGCGCTGCGAGGCGGGCAATTCCTGGTCACGCGAGGCGAAGCGCAATTGCTCGATGAGCACCGCGCAGGTGCCCTCCAGCCGGACGACACCGTCCCAGTCGTCGGCCTTGGCGGCTTCGAGCATGCTGAGGCTGGCCGCTTCGAGTGCGCGGTAGTAGTCGATCAGGGTGTTCTGCTGCATGGTGACTCCAGCCGCTCAGGCCGCCCGCAGGCGCGGTGCCGGCTGCGCCGCAGCGGCCTGGCCCATCTGCTTCCAGCCGCTCGCGACGGGCTCGAGCAGCCGCATCACCTCGTCGAGCGCGGCCACGTCGTTGCGTGCGTTGGCCTGCGTCAGGCGCAGTACGCAGTAGCCATAGAGCTCCTGCAGGTTGGTCGCAAGCGCCCCGCCCTGCTCCAGATTCAGCGCGCCCTTGAGGCCCTCTTCGAGGATGCGCACCGCGGTGACGATGTGTGCGCACTTGCTCTTGATGTCGCCGCCCTGCAGGGCGTTGCGCGCCGAGCCCACCGCCACCAGCAGGGCGTCGAACAGCATGTCGACCAGGTCATGTGCGCTGGCCTGGTCGACGCGGGTCTCCACGCCGATCTTCTTGTAGGCACTGGCCGAGCGGGGACCGATGGCGGAAAACATGCGGGCAATCCTTGAAGTGATACCGTCCTTATCGGCAACTGCGCGCCTGACTCAAGGGTGGGCGATCG
Source organism: Rhodoferax sp. (assembly GCA_039807845.1). Lineage (GTDB taxonomy): Bacteria > Pseudomonadota > Gammaproteobacteria > Burkholderiales > Burkholderiaceae_C > CAISIP01. Next base: position 1,878 of record JBDHRZ010000335.1, on the reverse strand, counting down.
GCGAAAACGACGGCAGTTTCACCGTCAATCCTGCCGCTGCCAGGGGCCTGCAGACATGCGGATCTCCGTCTCTCAAGACTTGGCCTTGTTCCATTGCGTGACCTGCTGCGACACGTAGGCATTGAGCGCGGTCAGACTGTTGAGTTGCACGTCCAGCGCGCTGTAGCGGCGATTGAGTTGCGCCTCGATGCGCGACACCTTCTCGTTCAGCCGCTCCTGGTCCTTGGCGTTGAAGTCGAGCGCACGCTTGAGCGAAGCGTCCTTGCTGTTGAACATGCCGTCGGTCGCGAGCAGTCCCTTGGTGAATGCGGAGAACTTGACCGCCACACCGTTCGTCAGCGGATTGCCGTTGTCGGCCCGAAACAGGTTCTTGATTGCATCGCCGTTGGCGATGGCGGCATCGAGCTTGGCCGTGTCGACGGACAGGTCGCCGCCGATCTGCTGCGCAACCCCGACGTCGGCCAGCCGCTGGTAGGCCGAACCGCCGGTGGTCGACTGCAGCACGCCGCGCAGCGCGTTCTGCAGGCCGATCGCCGCCGAGTCCGGCGGCGGCAGCACGACCTTGCCGGTCGCCGGGTCGTACTTGGTCTGCTCGTTGATGGCCTGGTTGACGGCGTTGTAGGCGGCGACGAAATCGTTGATCGCGCGGCTCAGCACCGACTTGTCCTTGGCTACCGTGATCTCGGCCGGCTCGGCACTCACCTGGTTGGCGGTCAGCGTGATGCCGGAGACCACGTTCGCGAACGTATTCGTCGAGGAACTGACCGGCACGTCGTTGATCCGCATGTGCGCGTCCTGCTCGTCCTGCATGGTGGCACCGTTCACGAGCCGTGACAGCCCGGCGGCATCCGCCGGGTTGCCATCGGCATCGCTCAGCACGCTGAGTTCGAACCCCGCCGCCACCCCGGTGCTGGCCGAGCGCAGCAGCAGGCGCTCGCCCGACACGTCGTTGAGCACGGTGGCGGTGACGGCGGCGTTCGCACCGTTGATCTTGCTCGCCACATCGCTCACCGTATCGGTGGCGCTGACCTCGATGTCGACCTGCCCGCCGCCGACCTGGGGCGTGAACGAGCGCGGCACGATGGTCCACTGACCCAGTTGCAAGCGCAGCGTGCCGGCGCCCAGCGCCCCTCCCACGGGCAACAGCACGCCGGACGCGGTCGCCTGGGCAGTAGCCAGGTTGTCGACCTTGACCGAAAAGCTGTTCGCCGCGGTACCACCGATCGCCGTGGCCGACACCACCGCGCTGTTGGACGACTTGGCCGTCACCGCATTGAAGGTGGTCAGGCTGCCCAGCCGGCTGGCCGCGTCGGACAGCGTGGAGACCAGCGACTTGAGCTGGCCGTAGGCCGAGATGCGCGTCTGTACGGTGGCAGCCTGCACCTGCAGGTTGGTCAACGGCTGGCGCTCGATCGCCACCAGTTGCGAGACGATCGACTTCACGTCCAGTCCGCTGCCGATGCCCGGGGAAGAGATGGTCGCCATGGTCTGCTCCTTCGCCCCTCGCGGGGCCTGCTGCTGCATTATCCGGAAACGGCGCCGGTCGCGATCCGGGAAAATGCACAGAAATTGCCGGCTTCACGGGCCTGCCTCGCACCAGCCCGCCGCGGTGCGGCCGCCGGCCGGAAGGCCAAAAGGCGGCGGACCGCGAGGATCCACCGCCAGGTACGTTCCGACCGCTGGCGCCGCACCGCCAGCCCATCCGCCGGATGGGACTTCGATCAGCGCAGCAGGGCCAGCACGCCCTGCGGCAACTGGTTGGCCTGCGCCACCATCGCGGTGCCGGCCTGCTGCAGGATCTGGGCGCGCGACATGTTCGCGGTTTCCTGCGCGAAATCGGCATCCAGTATTCGCGAGCGCGAGGCCGACAGGTTCTCC
>JBDHRZ010000334.1:0-4033 GCA_039807845.1 Rhodoferax sp. | reverse complement strand
TTCTACGAAAACACAATATTTGCTGAACAGCAAATCTCCAATCTACCGTGAAGCCGCCCCCAAGGACGAACTCCGGCTCGAGCTAGGAGAGATGCGATGAGACGCCAAGGCACCCCAGTCAGCCGGGAGGCACTGTACGAAGAGGTCTGGACGGTCGCGATGATGGTCGTCGCGCCCCGTTATGGCCTATCCGATGTGGGGCTGGTCAAGATCTGCAAGAAGCTCGGCATTCCGGTGCCGCCGCCGGGCTACTGGGCGAAGATCAAGGCTGGCCGACCCACGCGCAAGGTGCCGTTGCCCGCCCTCCCCGCCGGCGCGCGCGGCCTCACCCGGCCAATACCGCTGTCCGAACGACACGGAACGAAGCCTCATCGACTCGCGCCTGCACGGCATCGTCGCCGCCATCGTCGGCCCGGCCGAAGCGAAGCGCGCGAAGGAGGAGGAAGAGGAGCGCCGCCGGCGGACCTACGAGGAGGCGCGCACCCGATACGAAGCGCAGGGTGCGCGCGCGCAACGAGGAACGTCGCCAGCTGCGCGCCCTGTTCCGCGACGCCAGCCTGCTGCAGCGCGCGAACCGGTTGCGCGGGTTCATCGCCGCGGTCGAGGACCGAGCCCACCGAGACGGCGAGCTCACACAGGAGAAGCAGCAGTGGATCGAGTGGGCCAAGGCCAAGGCGGACTGGATCGATCCGCGCGTGCGGCGCAGCGATCCGATCCTCGATGCGCCGGAGTCGGAGGCGCCGAGTTACTGGCAGTACTGAATTCAGCCCACCAGACGTTGCGCTGACCTTCGTGCGCATCGTCGCCTCAGGAATCAAACGAAGGAACGGGCCACGCACAGGTTTGCAGATCGACCTGAAGACTGGCCCTGCATAGGCCCCGACACTTTTCAGCGGAATTCCGTACCTCAGGAGACCGACCGGAGTGGCAGCAGACTCTCACGATCGATCTCGATAGATAACGATCGCCCGCGAAAGACCCCTACTCCCACTCGATCGTCGCCGGCGGCTTGCTGCTCACGTCATAGGTCACGCGGTTGATACCCTTCACCTCGTTGATGATGCGCGTGGAGACTCGCTTGAGCAGCGCATAGGGCAGTTCGGCCCAGTCGGCGGTCATGAAGTCGGTAGTGACCACGGCGCGCAAGGCGACCGCGTATTCGTAGGTGCGGCCGTCTCCCATGACGCCCACGCTCCTGACCGGCAGGAAGACCGCGAAGGCCTGGCTGGTGAGGTCATACCAGCTCTTGCCGCTGTCCGGGTCGATGCTGGTGCGCAGTTCGTCGATGAAGATCGCGTCGGCCTGGCGCAGCATGTCGGCGTACTCGCGTCGCACCTCGCCCAGGATGCGCACGCCCAGGCCCGGCCCGGGAAACGGGTGGCGATAGACCATCGCGTACGGCAGGCCGAGCGCCACGCCGAGCTGACGCACCTCGTCCTTGAACAGGTTGCGCAACGGCTCGAGCAGCTTCAGGCCGAGTTGGTCGGGCAGGCCGCCGACGTTGTGATGGCTCTTGATCGTGACCGCCTTCTTGCTGCCGGCGCCACCAGACTCGATCACGTCCGGATAGATCGTGCCCTGGGCCAGCCACGCGACGTGGCGGGACTGGTCGCTCTTGAGCTTCTCGGCCTGCGCCTTGAAGACTTCGACGAACTCACGCCCAATGATCTTGCGTTTGGCCTCGGGGTCGCGCACGCCGGCGAGCAGTTGCAGGAACTGCTCCTGTGCGTCGACCCGGATCACGCGCGCATGCAGTTTGCCGGCGAACATGTCCATCACCATGTCGCCCTCGTGCAGGCGCAGCAGGCCGTGGTCGACGAAGACGCAGGTGAGCTGGTCGCCGATGGCGCGGTGGATCAGCGCGGCGGCCACCGACGAGTCGACACCGCCGGAAAGGCCGAGGATGACCTCCTCGTCACCCACCTGCGCACGGATCTGCTCGACTGCCTCGGCGATGTGGTCGCCCATGACCCAGTCCGCGCGCGCACCGCAGATGTCGAGCACGAAGCGCTCGAGGATTGCCGCGCCGCGGCTGGTGTGCGTGACCTCCGGGTGGAACTGCACGCCGTAGAAGCGCCGTTCCTCGTCGGCCATGCCGGCCACCGGGCAGCTTTCGGTGCTGGCCATCAATCGGAAGCCCGGCGGCATCTCGGTGACCTTGTCGCCGTGGCTCATCCAGACCTTCAACATGCCGTGACCCATCGGCGTGGCGTAGTCCTGGATGCCGTCGAGCAGGCGGGTGTGCCCATGCGCGCGCACCGCCGCGTGGCCGAACTCGCGCTTGCTGCTGGGCGCCACGACGCCACCGAGTTGCACCGCCATGGTGAACATGCCGTAGCAGATGCCCAGCACCGGGATGCCGAGATCGAACACCAGCTGCGGCGCGCGCAGTTCGTGCTCCTCGTAGGTGCTGGCGTGGCTGCCCGAGAGGATGATTCCCTTGAGCGAGCCATCGCGCGCGCAGGCGCGCAGCCAGTCTTCGCCCACGTCGCACGGCACCACCTCGCAGTACACGTGCGCCTCGCGGATGCGCCGCGCGATCAACTGCGTGACCTGGGAGCCGAAATCGAGAATCAGGATCTTGTGATGCTGCATGATGGATGTGCCGGCACGGTGCTTCAATCGGCCCGGTAGTTCGGCGCTTCCTTGGTGATCTGCACGTCGTGCACATGGCTTTCGCGGATGCCCGCGGCCGTGATCTCGACGAACTCCGCCTTGTGCTGCATCTCGCCGATCGACGCGCACCCGCAGTACCCCATGCCGGCGCGTAGTCCGCCTGCCATCTGGTAAATGATGCCGATCACCGAACCCTTGTACGGGACGCGCCCCTCGATGCCTTCGGGAACCAGCTTGTCAGCGTTCGGATTGCCGGTGCTGGCTTCCTGGAAGTAGCGATCGGCGCTGCCTTGCTGCATCGCCCCGATCGAGCCCATGCCACGATAGCTCTTGTAGCTGCGTCCCTGAAACAGGATGACCTCACCCGGCGCCTCCTCGGTGCCGGCGAACACGCCACCCATCATCACGGTGCTGGCGCCGGCGGCGATCGCCTTGGCGATGTCGCCGCTATAGCGGATGCCGCCATCGGCGATCAGCGGCACGCCGCTGCCCCGGAGCGCGGTGGCCACGCTGTCGACGGCCATGATCTGCGGCACGCCCACGCCAGCCACGACGCGCGTGGTGCAGATGGAACCCGGACCGATGCCGACCTTGACCGCATCGGCTCCCGCCTCCACCAGCGCCAGCGCCGCCGCCGCGGTGGCGATGTTGCCGCCGACCACGTCCACCTGCGGATAGTTGCGCTTGACCCAGCGCACCCTGTCGATGACGCCCTGGCTGTGCCCATGCGCCGTGTCGACCACGATGGCATCGACACCGGCACGCACCAGCGCCTCGACGCGCTCCTCGGTGCCCTCGCCCACGCCCACCGCCGCCCCGACACGCAACTTGCCCTGCGCATCGCGCGCCGCATTCGGGAAACTGGTCTGTTTGGTGATGTCCTTCACGGTGATCAGGCCCTTGAGCTCGAACGCATCGTTGACCACCAGCAGGCGCTCGAGCTTGAACTTGTTGAGCAGCGCCTTGGCCTCATCGAGCGTGGTGCCGTCGGGCACCGTCACGAGCCGGTCGCGCGGCGTCATGATGGAACTCACCGGCGCGTCGTAGCGCGTCTCGAAGCGCAGGTCGCGTCCGGTCACGATGCCTACCACCTTGCCACCGTCGCAGACCGGGAAGCCCGAGACGCCGAGTTGGTCGGACAGATCGATCACCTGGCGCACCGTGTGCGACGGCGTGATGACGACCGGATCGCGCAACACGCCGGATTCATGCCGCTTGACCTTCGCCACCTGGGCCGCCTGGTCGAGCGCCGGCAGGTTCTTGTGCACGATGCCGATGCCGCCTTCCTGCGCCATCGCGATCGCCAGCCGCGCCTCGGTGACGGTATCCATCGCCGCCGACACCAGCGGCATGTTCAGGGTGATGTCACGGGTGAGACGAGTGGCGAGATTGACGTCCTTGGGCAGCACTTCGGAGT
>JBDHRZ010000333.1:0-4052 GCA_039807845.1 Rhodoferax sp. | reverse complement strand
GAGCGGGCCGGGCAAGCCGCCATCGACAAGCTCGCCGACGACGCCATCGCGCAGGCCGGCAGCCCCGTCGATCCCGCCGCCATCCGCGCCGCGCTCGCCGCCGCCACCGACGAGGACGACTTGATCGAGCGCCTGGGCAAGCTCGCCGCGGACCTGCCGGCCAGCGCCTTCCGCGACCTCGTCGAGCGCGCCCTGTTCGCCGCCGACCTGATCGGCTACCAAAGCGCCAATCGTGGCTGACATCCCCGGCTTCGTCGAGGCAATCCGCGACGCGCTGCGCCGCCGCGTGGTGTTGCCAGAAACCTTCTACGGAAACACCGTGGGGCGCGTGCGCGCGGCGTCCGCCACGGTGTCGGGGCTTGCATCGCTGGATCAAGTGCAGGCCGTCATCGATTCCCTGCGCGAAGCGCTGGCAACTGGACAGTCGTTCGGGTCATGGAAGAAAACCCTGCTCGCATCCGGCCACGACTTCGGCCTGACCCCGGCGCACCTGGAAACCATCTTCCGCACCAACCTGCAGGGCTGGTATGCAGCCGGCCGCGCCGAGCAAATCCAGCGCCTCAAGGGCGATTTCCCATACCTGCGCTACAGCGCCATCCTCGATGCCCGCACTCGCCCGGAGCACGCCAAGCTCGACGGCCTGATTCTGTCGGTCGATCATCCGCTGTGGAAGTCGCACTACCCGCCGTGGAGTTTCAACTGCCGCTGCAGCGTCATCCCCATGACCGCAGCCGCCGCACAGGACGCCATCGGCAAGGCGCGCGAAGCCGGCAGGGCCATCGACCAGGTTCCTGCTGATCTGGCCCCGCCGTCTCCCGGATGGGACTACGACCGCCTGAATCCCGCCGCGCCGTTGGAAGGGCTGGAGAAGGCGGTGATGCGGCGCTTCGGGCAGTGCGTGCCGAGGCAGTACGCTCGCCGAAAAGCGGGAACGCCGTTGCTTTGGTGTGACGGCCCCGGTGCCGATGCGCTCGACATGGCCCGCACGGCGCTGGCGTTCGACGCGCCGATGCCAGCGCCGCAGAGCTTGGCATCGGCGCTCGAAGTGCCGCACGGGATGCGCTCGGAAGCCTACGTGGCCGAATTCATGCGCGAGTTTGGCGCAGGTGCGAAGGAAACCGTGCTGTGGAACTCGGTTCGCGGGCAGGTGCTGTCGATTAATAGCGGCATATTCGAGAAGCAATCTGGCGCATCGAAGCTCGGCAAGCGCGGTAGAAATATGTATGTTCGATATGTTGCGCACGGCATTAAGACGCCGGATGAAGTCTGGTACGTGCGCGAGGCAAGCGGCACTGAAAAGCTGTACTACATCGCACGGATGCAGGTGGGTAGCGATATCGTTGAAACCATTGCGGTGTTCAAGTGGGCTCGCGGCGTATGGGAGCCTGAAACCGGATACCAGTTTGATCGCGCCCGCGCGTTTATTGACAAACGCACCGATCTACAGCGTGACGGAGTCCTGCTGTGGCGCAAATAAAAACGCCAGCCTCACGCTGCTGGCGTCTGTCCGGTGCTCGTAGGCATTGCGTGATGCTGGCGCTCCCGGAGCGGACGCATCTTACCACACCTTGCCATCTGATGGATGTGAAGCAGGAGCCAACTTCATGACCACCCGCATCATCCCATTCGCCGCGCTGGAATCCCTGCGCCTGTCCTGCCGCCAGTGCGGTTTCGCCGCCGTGCTGCCGCTGACCGTGCGCAACGCGCCGCAGCAATGCCCGAACTGCGCGCATCCGCTTCCCGGCGCCGATTTCGTCGCGCTGGCCAAGCAACTCCACTGGGCCAAGAACGCCGCCGCCGACGTGGCTTTCGGCTTCGACGCCGCATTGGAAGCCCGCGAAGAGCGCGGCTGACGGTCTCCAGCAACTGGAGGCCATCGCCGATGCCATCACGGATCGTTACCCCGGACAATCCCGCCGCGCGCGGGTGGTGTTGACTTACCCCTGTTTCTAGTCAACACCTGCATCACGCACGCTGTCGGCCATGGACAGCACCCGCCAGGTTCCCGCCGCCGCGCTGCATTTCGATGCGGCAGCCCCGCTCGCGCTCGCCGCTGCAGCGGACAGCTCCGATGCGCCGCGCACATTCGCCGGCGTCGCCTACTCGGGCGACGTGATCCGCAACCATTTTTTCTGGGGCAACGTCGTCTTCGACCTTGCCAGTACCACCGCGCCAGAGCGCGTTCCGGTGCTGGTCGAACACGACCGCGCCCAGCGCGCCGGCGTCGGCCAGCTCGCCATCGGCCAGGACATCCGCATCGACGGCACCTTGCTCGCCAACGCATCGGGCCAAGCCGTCGCCAATGATGCAGATGCCGGCTTCCCCTGGCAGCTCTCCGTGCATATCGAGCCGGGATCGGTAGAGGTAGTCGCGCCCGGCGTTGCCGCCAGCGTCAATGGTCGCGCCTTCACCGGCCCGCTCACCATCTTCCGCAACAGCCTGATCCGCGAAACCAGCTTCACCCCCACCGGAGCTGATGCGCAGACCCACGCGCGGGTGTTTGCCGACGCGCCCCTGCGCTCCATCCCGGTTTTTTCCGCGGCGCCCGCCGCGCCTGATGATGAGGATCCCATCGTGCCTGATACCACAGACGCCCAGCGCATCGCCGCGCTGGAATCCGACCTTGCCACCGCCCAAAGCGCCATCGCCGCAGCCAACACGCGCGCTGATGCCGCCGAGGCCGCGCTTGCCGGCATCAAGGCCAGCGCCCGCGTCGAGCAGGTCAAGACTTTGTTCGCCGCCTTGGGCCGCAAGTACGACGAGGCCGTCGCCAAGCCTTACCTGCAGATCGACGATGAAGCCTTTGCCATTGTCGCTGCCGACCTCAAGGCCGCCGTGCCCAAGCCCTCGCCGCACCTGTTCAGCGACACCGCCACGCAGGGTGCGCAGCCAGAAGCCGCCGCGCTCGACTTTTCCGCAATCTACGACGCGCGCAAGCGCAAGGGTGAATGATCATGGCCAGCCTGACTGAAACGATCCACACGCTCGAATTCCTGCTGTCCGAAGCCAACGGTCAGCGTTCGCGCGAGAACGGCACCACCAGCGCCGCTGTCACTGCCGGCGCGGTGCTGGAAGCCGACGGCGCGAACTGGAAGCCGATCGCCAATGCCGCGCCAGCCGGCAAGACCCTCGCCATTGCCTGCGCCGATGCGGCCAATGGAGACAAGGTAGCCATCATCGCGCGCGATGCCGAGGTGGACGCCAACGCCATCGGTTGGGGCGCACTGGTCGCAGGCGCAAACCGCACCGCTGCCATCGCAATTCTGGCAACCGCCGGGATTCTCATCCGCTAATCCCATCATCAATCCGAGGAAAATCCCATGAGTGTATGGAATGCGTTTGACAGCGATGCGTTCAGCCTGCAATCGCTGACCGCCGCCATCAACAAGGCGGCCTATCAGCCCGACATCATCGCTAGCCTTGGCCTGTTCGAGGAGCAGGGCATCCCCGATACCACGGCGGTGCTCGAAGAGCAGGACGGCGTGTTGTCACTGGTATCCGTCGCGCCGCGCAATGGCGTCGGGCAACCGGTGATGGACGGCGGCCGCACCGCGCGCGCCTTCAAGATTCCGCACCTGCCAGAACGTGCCACGATCATGGCAGATGAAGTGCAGGGCGTGCGCGCCTTCGGCAGCGAGTCCGGAGCAAGTAGCGTGGAGATCAAGCGCAACGAGCGCTTGGCCATCATGCGCGCGAACCTGGAATACACGCTGGAAAGCCACCGTCTGGCGGCGATTCAAGGCAACTTCATCGATGCCAATGGCGCGAGCGTGAGCCTTGCGACCACTTTCGGCGTTGTGGCTGCAACGCCGGTGTCGTTTGCGCTTGGCACCGATACGACCAAGATCCTCGGCAAGTGTGCCGACGTGCTGGGCGGTATCGAAGATGGCCTCGGCGGCTCGCCGTTTACCGGTGTCACGGTGCTGTGCGGCAAGCCGTTCTTCGGCGGCGATCCCTTCTCGGTCGCCAACAAGCGCGCCAAGATCGAAGGGGAATTTGAGCTGTACCCGCCGGCCACGCCGGGCGCGGTCAGCACGTCCGACGCCGACTGC
>JBDHRZ010000332.1:0-4054 GCA_039807845.1 Rhodoferax sp. | reverse complement strand
CAACCCGAGCACGCCGGCGGCAAGCCGGGCACGCTTGTCGGCCTCGTTCGCCTCGCGCTTGGCCGACGCATCGGCCACCTGGGCGGCCAGCGCCGCCGGCACCACCACCACGCCGTCGTCATCGGCCACCAGCACGTCGCCAGGGTTGACCAGGGCGCCGGCGCACACCACCGGGATGTTGACCGAACCCAGCGTCGCCTTCACCGTGCCCTTGGCGTGGATGGCGCGGGCGAACACCGGAAACTGCATGCCCGTGAGGTCTTTCACGTCGCGCACGCCGGCATCGATGACCAGCCCCAGGCCGCCGCGCGCACGGTAGGAGGTCGCCAGCAGTTCGCCGAAGAATCCATCCGTGCTGTCCGAGCTGACCGCGGCCACGACCACGTCACCCGGTTGCAGTTGTTCGGCAGCCACGTGCAGCATCCAGTTGTCGCCCGGCTGCAGCAGCACCGTGACGGCCGTGCCACAGAGATGCGCCCCGGCGTAGATCGGCCGCATGCAGGGCTTCATCAGCCCGACCCGGCCCATCGCCTCGTGGATCGTGGCCACGCCGAAGGCCGACAGCCGCTGCACCACGGCCTTGTCGGCACGCACGATGTTGCGCTTGACGATACCGAGCTGTGTCATCTCAATGGCCCCTGTTGCGCAGTGCCGCGTCCAGGCGCGGGAACACGCGCCGGGCATTGCCTTCGTAGATCTGGAAGCGGTCTTCCTCGCTGAGCAGCCGGCACGCCTCGATGTAACGCCGCGTGTCGTCGTAGTTGTGCCCGGTCTCGGGGTCGACGCCGCGCACCGCGCCGATCATCTCGGAGGCGAACAGCACGTTCCTCACCGGGATCACGGTGTGGAGCAGGTCGATGCCCGGCTGGTGGTAGACGCAGGTGTCGAAGTGGATATTGTTGAGCAGGTGCTCCTGCAGCAGCGGCTTGCCGAGCTCCTGCGCCAGACCCCGGAACCGGCCCCAGTGGTACGGCACCGCACCACCCCCGTGCGGGATGATGAAGCGCAGCGTCGGGAACTGCTGGAACAGGTCCGACGTCAGGCATTGCATGAAGGCGGTGGTGTCGGCGTTCAGGTAATGCGCGCCCGTGGTGTGGAAGCAGTTGTTGCAACTGGTCGACACATGGATCATCGCCGGGATGTCGTATTCGACCATCTTCTCGTAGATCGGAAACCAGTACCGGTCGCCGAGCGGCGGAGACTTCCAGTGGCCGCCGCTCGGGTCCGGATTGAGATTGATCCCCACCATGCCGTACTGGGTCACGCATTTCTCCAGTTCGGCGACGCAACTGGCCGGATCGACGCCGGTGGATTGCGGCAGCATCGCCGCGCCGATGAAACGCTCCGGGAACAGCGTCGTCACCCGGTGGATCAGCTCGTTGCACACGGCCGCCCAGGTCGAGGACACCTGGAAGTCACCGATGTGGTGTGCCATGAAACTGGCGCGCGGCGAGAAGATCGTCAAGTCCGACCCGCGCTCGCGCATCAGGCGCAACTGGTTGGTCTCGATCGACTCGCGCAACTCGTCGTCGCTGATATGCAGTTCGGACACCTTCGGCCGCACCGACGGATCTCCGATGGCGGCGATCTGGCGATTGCGCCAGGCTTCCAGCGCCTTGGGCGCGGTGGTGTAGTGGCCGTGGCAATCGATGACCAGGGGCTTCTTCATGGACGTGTCTCCTCGCGGTTCGGGCGGACACTGTCGCATCCGCTGCACGAGCCGGCATTGTGCCAAGGCGGCGCGGCGCCGCGGCAAGGCAGGTCATTGTCAGGGAAACGTGTCCCAGAGCGCGGCCCCGATGGCAGCATCGCTACGTAGAATGTCTCGCACGGACAGCAGAACGGAGGCAGCATGGGTTCACTCGTCGTCACGTTGATCGGTCCGGACCGCCCGGGTCTGGTGCGCGCCATCTCCGACCAGGCCGCAGCATTCGGCGCGAACTGGAGCGACAGCCTGTTGGCCAACTTCGCCGGCCAGTTCGCCGGCATCGTGCACCTGCAGGTGGCAGCAGACAAACGTCAGGCGCTGCGGGAGGCGCTGCAGGCACTCGACAGCCCCGACCTGCGGGTCCTCGTCGCGCTGGCCGACGATGCGGCGCCGGCGCAGCAACGGCGTACGCTGAAGCTCGAACTCGTCGGCCACGACCGCCCTGGCATCATCCACAGCATCTCGACCCGTCTCGCCGACCGGGGCGTCAGCATCGACAAGATGAAGACGCACATCGCCAGCGGCGCGATGTCGGGCGAGCAGATGTTCCACCTGGACGCGCAGCTGAGCGCTCCCCCTGGCCTCGATCCCACGACGCTGCGCGACGCACTGGAGAGTCTGGCCAACGAACTGATGGTGGACATCAGCTTCGAACCTTGAAACCGCCGTCGACCGCTTGCAAGCCTCTCGCAGGCCGCGTGGTTGCGTGTCTTGGCAGCTTCGATGACCTTCACCTGCGAGGCGAACGGCGCGCCGGACCGAGCGGATCGAATCAGCGCCCGCGTTGTGCCAGCAGGCGATCGGCGAACGACTGCCAGGGCTCGGCACCACCACCCACGCCGTCGAACACCGCGCGCGCGGCGAGGTCGGCCACCCACTGCTGCTTCTCGGCGATGGCCGCGGTCATGAGCGGCTCGAAGCCCGCCTCGCGCACGGTGTTGGCCGACTCGCGCATCTCCTCGGCCCGGCGCTTGCCGTGCTGGACGACCCGGCTGAAGAAGTAGCCCCCCACCTTCGGCCAGTCGATGCCGGGAAAGGTCTCCTGCAGCGTCGCGATCATGTGCGCCTCCACGCCGTAGGCGCGCGCCGTGGTGTAGCTCTCGATCACCAGCGCTTCGAGCCCCTTGATCATCACGCTGCGGCACATCTTGATGGCGCTGGCCACGCCCAGCCGGTCCGACACCACGCGGGCATCCATGCCCCAGCCATGCAGCACCGGTGCCAGCCCGGCGGCGGCGGGGCCGCCGAGCAGCATCGGCACGCGAATGCCGTACGGCGGCACCGAGGTCATGACACCGGCTTCGACATAGCGCCCACCGGCCGCCTCGATGCATGCCGCAGCCTGCTGCTTGGTCGCGGGCGAGGCCGAGTTCAGGTCCAGGAACCAGCTGCCCGGCTGCAGGCTCTGCGCACACTGCTCGGCCACCGCCAGCGTGTTGGACGCGGTGACGGCCGAAATCAGCAGTTCGGCACGCGCGCACAGCTCGGCCATCGAACCGCAGGCCTGCACGCCAGCGTCGCCCGCATACGCGCGCTGCGCCTGGCGCACGACAGGATCGACGAAGTTCAGATCCCACGCCGCCACCGCGTCGAGTTGCGGCCGCAAGCCAGCGCAGAAGATCCTGCCGACCTCCCCGTAGCCGATCAGGCCGACGCGCCGCACCGGCCGCGGCGCCTGCATGACGTCGCTTTCCACTGCTTGCAACGGACTCACTGGGTCGGGATCTTCGCGCGCACGATCACCTCGCCCCAGCGCTTGATCTCGCTGGCCAGCAGTTCGGCGGTCTGCTGCGGCGTACTGGCCTGCGGGTCCATGTTCAACGCCTGCAGCTTGGCTTGCACCTCCGGCGCGTTGACCGCAGCCGTGACGTCCTTGTTCAGGCGTGCGATCACCGCAGCCGGGGTCTTCACCGGCGCCGCCAGCGCGTTCCACGACGACGCCACCAGGCCGGGCACCCCGCTCTCGACCGCCGTGGGGACGTCGGGCAGCACGGTCGAGCGCTTCGCGCCGGTCACCGCCAGCGCACGCACCGCCTTGCTCTTGATCTGCGGCACGACCGGCGCCAGCACCTCCAGCGCCGCCTCGACCTGCTTGCCGCGCAGGGCGGTGAGCAAGGCCGGTGTACCGTTGAAGGGGACGATCTGCACGTCGAGCCCGGCAGCAGACTTGAGCAATTCGCCGGTCAGATTCTGCGTGCTGACCACGTTGATGGTGCCCAGGTTCAGCTTGCCCGGGTTGGCGCGCGCGTAGGCGATCAGGTCACCCAGGGTCTTGAACGGGGACTCGGCTGCCACGATGACCGCGATGTCGAAGGTCGCAAGGGTCGAGATCGGCGCGAAGTCACG
>JBDHRZ010000331.1:0-4063 GCA_039807845.1 Rhodoferax sp. | reverse complement strand
GCCCGGATCGAAGGCATCCATGAACTGGAACGGCCCGAAGTCGAGCGTCAGGCCCAGCACGCTCATGTTGTCGGTGTTCATGACGCCGTGGCAAAAGCCCGTCGCCTGCCAGTGCGCGAGCAGACGCGCGGTGCGCTCGCTCACGCACCGCAGCAGCGCCGCATAGGGATTGCCGTCCGCTTGCGCGCCGGCGCGGCAGTCCGGGTAATGGTGCTCGATCACGTGGTCGGCGAGCCTGCGCAATTGCGCGTACTGGTTGCGCGCGCTGAAATGCTCGAAGTGGCCAAAGCGCAGGAAGCTCGGCGCCACGCGCGTGACCACCGCCGCGGTCTCCAGCGTCTCGCGCTGCACCGGCGCGTCGGAGCCGATCACGCACAGCGCGCGCGTGCTCGGGATGCCCAGGCCAGCCATGGCCTCCGAGCACAGGAATTCGCGGATCGAACTGCGCAGCACTGCCCGGCCATCGCCCATGCGCGAGTAGGGCGTGCGGCCGGCGCCCTTGAGCTGCACTTCGCGCACGAGGCCATCGCGCCCCGTCAATTCGCCCAACAGGAGCGCGCGGCCATCGCCGAGCTGACCCGCCCACTGACCGAACTGGTGGCCGCTGTAGACGCCAGCCAGCGGCTGGCTGCCTGGCAGCACCCGGTTGCCGGCCAGCGCCTGCAGCGCTTCGTCCGTCTGCAGCCAGCCCGTGGGCAAATCCAGCTGCCGTGCCAGCATACCGCTGATGCCGACCCAGTATGGATCGGGCAGCGGTGTCGGCGGCACGCGCGTGTGGAAATCGGGCCCCAGCGCGGCGAACCCGTGCCGCCAACGTGTGGCGGCGAGTGGGCTGTCGGTGCTCGAACCTGCAGGCGTGACGGGCATGTCCATGGGTTGCGATTGTCCGGTCCGGGCCATGGACCTGCGCCGCGCAGGGTCTGACCGGGCCATGGGCCGCACGGCGAGGTGAGTCGGCCGCGCTGCTGTCGCGCAGATTGCTGTCGCGCCGATCGCCAATTGCGTAACATGCGGCTGATGGCGCGACACGCCCGACCCGCTTGACAACGCAACCTGGAGACCCCGCATGCTCGGACTGATGCAGAACCACCCCTTGCTGATTTCTTCGCTGATCGTCTCGGCCGAGCGGCACCACGCCGACGGCCAGATCGTCTCGCGCCGGGTCGAGGGCGACATCCACCGCTATACCTACAAGGACCTCGGAGCACGCGCACGCCAGGTGGCCAAAGCGCTGGACGGCTTGAAGCTCGCGTTCAGCGACCGGGTGGCCACGCTGGCCTGGAACGGCTATCGGCACCTGGAACTCTATTTCGGCGTCAGCGGCTCGGGCCGGGTGCTGCACACCATCAATCCGCGCCTGCACCCCGAGCAGATCGCCTGGATCGCGAACCACGCCGAAGACCAGGTGCTGTGCTTCGACCTGACCTTCCTGCCCATCATCCAGGCCGTGCACAAGCACCTGCGCAGCGTCAGGCACTTCATCGCCCTGTGCGATGCCGACCGGTTGCCGGCGGACAGCGGCGTGCCGGGCTTGCGCAGCTACGAGACCTGGGTGGGTGAGCAGGACGACGTCTACCAATGGCCGCAGTTCGACGAGAACACCGCCTCGAGCCTGTGCTACACCAGCGGCACGACCGGCAACCCGAAGGGCGCACTGTACAGCCACCGCTCCACCGTCCTGCACGCCTATGCCGGTTCGCTGCCGGATGCGCTGGGCGTGAGCGCGCGCGACGCGGTGTTGCCCGTGGTGCCGATGTTCCACGTGAATGCCTGGGGCATTCCCTACGCGGCAGCGATGACCGGCTGCAAGATGGTGTTCCCGGGTGCGGCGATGGACGGCAAGTCGATCTACGAACTCATCGAGCAGGAGCAGGTGAGCTTTGCCGCCGGCGTACCCACCGTCTGGCAGATGCTGCTGTCGCACATGCAGTCCAACGGGCTGCGCTTCTCCACCCTGAAGCGCACCGTGATCGGCGGCTCGGCGTGTCCGCCCGCCATGATCGCCGCCTTCCAGGACGTCTACGGCGTCGAGGTGCTGCACGCCTGGGGCATGACCGAGATGTCGCCGCTGGGCACCGTCTGCACCTTGAAGAACAAGCACCTTGGGCTGTCGCCGCAGGATCGGATGGCGGTGCGGCTCAAGCAGGGGCGTGGCATCTTCGGCGTCGACATGAAGATCGTCGGCGCGGACGGCAAGGAACTGCCCTGGGACGGGAAGACCTTCGGCGATCTGCTGGTCAAGGGTTCCTGGGTGTTGGAGCGCTATTTCAAGGACGAAGGCGGCTCGCCGCTGGTGGACGGCTGGTTCCCCACCGGCGACGTCGCCACCATCGACGCGGACGGTTTCATGCAGATCACCGACCGCAGCAAGGACGTCATCAAGTCCGGCGGCGAATGGATCAGCTCGATCGACGTGGAAAACATCGCGATGGCGCATCCGGCAGTCGCGATGGCCGCGTGCATCGGCGTCAGCCATCCGAAGTGGGACGAGCGGCCGATCATCGTGGTGGTACGCAAGCCAGCCGCGGACGTCACGCGCGAGCAACTGCTCGCCTTCTACGAGGGCAAGATCGCCAAGTGGCAGATTCCCGACGACGTGGTGTTCGTCGACGCGATCCCGCTGGGCGCCACCGGCAAGATGCAGAAGACGAAATTGCGCGAACAGCTCGAGGACTACCGGCTGCCCGGCGCCTGACCGACGCCCAGGCGTGCGCGCGGCCTTGCCGCACGCGCCTGCAATCCCTGGCGGGGGGGCGGATGGCCAGCTTCTGGCCCGGACATCCCCCCTACAATGGTCGGCAGCGCACGGCCGCACGCTCGCAGGCCGACTGTCCTTCTTCCCTGGCTCTCACTCTTCCCGAGGATCCGCTCATGACAGCTCAGTACGCACTCCACCGCAACGTCGCGGTCATCACGTTGAACAACCCGCCCGTCAACGGCCTGGGCCATGGTACGCGGCGCGCCATCGTCAAGGGGCTCGAGCGCGCGCGCGCCGATGCCCGGGTCGTGGCGATCGTGATCACCGGCGCCGGCAAGGCCTTCAGCGGCGGCGCCGACATCAAGGAGTTCGGCACGCCCAAGGTATTGCAGGCGCCGAGCCTGCTCAGCGTGATTCCGATGATCGAGCAGTCCGCCAAGCCGGTCGTGGCCGCGGTGCATTCGGTGGTGATGGGAGGTGGCCTGGAACTGGCGCTGGGTTGCCACTACCGCGTCGCGGCACCGGGCTGCAAGGTCGCCTTGCCGGAAGTCAAGCTCGGCATCTTGCCCGGGGCCGGAGGCACGCAGCGCCTGCCACGCGTGCTCGGCGTGGAGGTGGCGCTGAACATGATCGTCAGCGGCGAGGCGCAGAACAGTGAGGTGCTCGCCGGGCTGCCAGGACAGAAGCTGTTCGACAAGCTGGCCGCGTCCAACGAGTCGTTGCTGGAGGAAGCGCTCGAATTCGCGCGCTCGGTCGCCGCCACGCGACCGCTGCCGCTGGTACGCAACCTGGGGTGCAAACATCCACAAGGCGACGCCTATTTCCAGTTCGCGCGCAACATGGTCGCGGGCATGTCGAAGAACTTCCCGGCGCCGCTCAAGTGCATCGACGCGGTCGAGGCCGCCACGAAGAACAAGCTCGACCAGGGGATGGCGATCGAGCGCGAACTCTTCAGCCAGTTGATGCTGTCTCCCGAATCGAGCGCATTGCGCCACCTGTTCCTGGCCGAACGCGCGACGGCCAAGATCCCCGACGTGCCAGCCGACACGCCGCAGCGCAGCGTCAAGTCGGTCGCCGTGATCGGCGCCGGCACCATGGGTGGCGGCATCGCGATGAACTTCCTCAATGCCGGCATCCCGGTCAGGATTCTCGAGATGAAGCAGGAGGCGATCGATCGCGGCCTCGCGACGATCCGCAAGAACTACGAATCCCAGGTCAAGCGCGGCAAGCTCAAGCAGGACAAGTACGAGCAGCGCATGGCGCTGCTGTCGCCCACGCTCGACTATGCCGACATCAAGGACGCCGACCTGGTGATCGAGGCGGTGTTCGAGGACATGGGCGTGAAGGAGACGGTGTTCAGGAAGC
>JBDHRZ010000330.1:0-4072 GCA_039807845.1 Rhodoferax sp. | reverse complement strand
CGAGCGCTTTCACGCCGGCACCTCGATCAGCGTGCACGAATTCCTGTACCCGCTGATGCAGGGCTACGACTCGGTGGCGCTCAAGTCCGACATCGAGCTGGGCGGCACCGACCAGAAGTTCAACCTGCTCATGGGCCGCCACCTGCAGCAGGAATACGGGCAGGAGCCGCAGTGCATCCTGACCATGCCGCTGCTGGAGGGCACCGACGGCGTCGAGAAGATGTCCAAGAGCAAGGGCAACTACATCGGCATCACCGAAGACGCCAACACCATGTTCGCCAAGGTGCTGTCGATCAGCGACGAGCTGATGTGGCGCTGGTACACGCTGCTGTCCTTCAAGTCCATGGCCGAGATCGAGGCCCTGCGCGCCGAGGTGGCGGCCGGCCGCAACCCGAAGGACGCCAAGGTGATGCTGGCCAAGGAGATCACCGCGCGCTTCCACTCGGCGGCCGCGGCCGATGCCGCCGAGCAGGACTTCATCCACCGCAGCAAGGGCGGCATCCCGGACGAAGTCCCTGAAGTGGCGCTGGCTCTGGGCGAGGGCGGCGTGCTGGGCATCGGCCAGGTGCTGAAACAGGCCAACCTGGCGCCCTCCACCAGCGAGGCCAACCGCCTGATCGACGGCGGTGGCGTGCGCGTGGATTCGGTCGTGATCAGCGACAAGGGCCTGAAGCTGGCCGCGGGCACCTACGTGGTGCAGGTGGGCAAGCGCAAGTTCGCGCGCGTCACGCTGGCGTGACGGTTGGCAGACAGTGGCTATTCAATTGATAGCTGCTGGCGCCCCATGGCCAAGCGCTGGCGGCATATTTGACCAAGAATCCGGCGCTGCGCGCGTTTGAGGACAATGCAGCCATGACCGCGCAACCTGCCCAGACTTGGCTCACCCCGCGTCACCTGATGGCGGTGTCGGTGCTGGTGGCGTTGCTGACCATCGCGCTCAAGATCGCCGCCTGGCAGGTGACCGGCTCGGTCGGCCTGCTGTCGGACGCGCTGGAGTCCTTCGTCAACCTGGCGGCGGCGGTGTTCGGCCTGACCATGGTGACGGTAGCCGCGCGCCCAGCCGATGCCGACCACCCGTTTGGCCACGCCAAGGCCGAGTACTTCTCGTCCGGCTTCGAGGGCGTGCTGATCATCGGCGCCGCCGTGGCCATCGTGTGGACGGCGCTGCCGCGCTTCTGGCAGCCGCAGGCGCTGCAGCGGCTGGACTGGGGCCTGGGACTGTCGGTCGCCAGCGCGGTGCTCAATGGGCTGCTGGCCTGGGCCATGCTGCGCGCCGCGCGCGGGCACCGCTCGATCGCGCTGGAGGCCGACGCCCGCCACCTGCTGACCGACGTCTGGACCTCCGTCGGCGTGGTGGCCGGCCTGGCGCTGGCCGGCGCCACCGGCTGGCTGTGGCTGGACCCGCTGGTGGCCGTCGCGGTGGCGCTGAACATCCTGCGCGAGGGCGGGCGGTTGATCTGGCGCTCGGCGCAGGGGCTGATGGACACCGCGGTCGACCCCGGCACCCGCGCCCGCATCGACGCCGTGCTGGACGGCGTGGTGCGCGAGCGGCGCGCGGCGCACGAGGTCGTGCGCTTCGACCACGTGATGACGCGCGTGGCCGGCCAGCGGCGTTTCGTCAACCTGCACATGCACATGCCGGCCGGCTGGACGCTGGCGCGCGCCGCCCGGCTGCGCGCCCAGGTCGAGACCGCGCTGGTCGCGGCCGTGCCGGGGCTGTATGCCAGCATCCAGACGCTGCCGGCCGGCGTGGAGCCGCTGCAGCCCGACCTGAGCGCACCCGACCCGGTGCCCGCGCCGCCGCCATCCGATCCGCCATGCAAGCCCTGATTCAACGCGTGTCCGAAGCCAGCGTCCGCATCAAGGGCCGCGTCGTCGGCCTGATCGGCGCGGGCCTGCTGGTGCTGCTGTGCGCCGAGCGCGGCGACGACGAGGCCGAGGCCGACCGCCTGCTGGCCAAGCTGCTCAAGCTGCGCATCTTCAGCGACGAGGCCGGCAAGATGAACCGCAGCGTGCAGGACGTGGACGGCGGCCTGCTCGTCGTCAGCCAGTTCACGCTGGCGGCCGACACCTCGGGCGGCAACCGGCCCAGCTTCACCAGCGCCGCTCCGCCAGAAGATGGTCGCCGGCTGTACCACTACTTTGTCGAACGCGCCCGCGCCGTTCACCCGCAGGTCGCAACGGGCGAATTCGGCGCCGACATGCAGGTGGCGCTGGTGGGCGACGGGCCGGTGACGATCCCGCTGCGGATGGGCGCCACGGCGTCATCACGCTGATCCAGGGCGCCCCTGAGTGGGCGGCGCACAGCACCGGGTCGCCTGTCGTCATGGATCGACACAAGCTTTTCGTCGTGTAGCGAAATTCCCACGCGACTGGCGAATGGTTGACGAAGCCCGTGACGGTTTACATCTCTGGATTTTTCGCATGCTGCATGTGGTATCATGATTTTGCTCAATGGTCCATACACCATTAGGCATATTTTTCGTCGGATATCCAGAACTCGAGGAGGGCAGCAATGCGAGGGAACCATCTTCAGGGCGCTGTTGGCCAGCGTCGGTTACGGCGCTGGCTTTGGCTGGGAGTTGCCGTGCTGGGCATGGCGGCGGCCCAGACTTCGTGGGCCGGCCTGAGCATCACCACCACCAAAGAGTACGACGGCACGGGTACCTGCACGCTCGATGCCAGCCAGAACAACGCCCAGGTGTGCACCAACGACGAGGTGCGCTACAAGGTGGCCTATCAGGTGGTGCCGCAGCCAGCCACCCAGAGCGGGGTCACCACCACGCTGACCATCCCTGCCAGCGAGCCCTTCAAGTTCTCGCCCGGCTCCGCCGGTATTGCGGCCTGCGGCAACACCGGCCCGATCAGCACCGACGGCAAGACGCTGACTTGCGTGCTGCGCGGCATTGCCCCCAATCCCGTTGCTGGTCCGATCGCCACCCAGTCGGGCGACTTGTTCTTCGACGTGCTGACCAACAGAGAGGCCAGGAACGGCAGCACGCTGACGGGCTTGCAATCGCGGATCACCTCGACTGAAGACACTGCCGGCGCCTCGTCCAACGGCCCCGGCGTGACCGTCATCGCGCGTCCGCAGGTCGATTTGTACAAAACGTATATTGGCTTGTATGCTGGCCAGCCTCGACCCGCCGGCTGTCCAAGCAGCGAAACGGTCGGCGTCACGTTCCGTTTCCGCGTCGGCCTGAACATTCTGCAGATCAAGGGCCACGAGTCGCTGCAGGAAGGTTGGAGCTATACCGAAAACCTGGCCGGCATGGCCCCCAATGCTTGCATCGTCAGCACGCCGAACTGGAGCGCCGTGGCTGGAGGAGGCACCTGGCCTACTGCGGCCAGCGGCAATATCACCGGCCTTGACGCTGGCGGCGGCAGCTACACCTTCACCCAGGGCAATGGCACGCAGACCGTGACTGCGGGCACCGGCGCCAACGCACCCCTTACCTCGGGTGAGGTCACCGGCGCCGCCGACGGCTACCAGCGTGTGACGGCGCTGCACGAAGTTCGCATCTGGGTTCCGCTGAGCGAGGCGCGCACTTCGACGCCTGGCGACAGCTGCCTGTATGCCGGCCGCAACGCCATCTCCGGCTTCAACCCGGTCGGCCTGTCGGGCGCCGCGAACGTCGATTCAAGCGTTCCGCCCGTCAGCAACGACGCCGCCGCCAACAACAGCGCCGTGGTGAGCAGCGTTCCGCTGTGCAACGGCTCTTACGAGAAACTGTTCACCAGCAACGACAAGGGCAACTCGGTTCCGCTGTTCAATTCGCCGCCCCGCATGTCGAACGAACTAGTGGGCCCCAACGACTACGTCGATTCCTACGTCGTCTGGACCAACAACGGTGTGTCCGCCATGCGCCAATCGCATTGCGACCGCTGGGACAACCGCAAGATGGTGATCGACCTGCTCGATCCGGCGTTGCACCGGACAGGCTATGGAGGAACCCTCGGTACGGGTAGCAACTACCGTTACCAGACAGTGCCTGCGACGGGCTTCCTGTCGGTTGCCGACACCTCGCCTGCGTACGCCCACATCTATGTCAGTACCGGCGGCGCGACGGAT
>JBDHRZ010000329.1:0-4080 GCA_039807845.1 Rhodoferax sp. | reverse complement strand
TAGGCCGAATTGACGGCGATCGGCGTGGTCTTGGTGGCCACGGCGAAGCGGTTGCCGAGCACCGGCTTGCCGATCTGGCCGATCTCGCGCTCGAACGCGAAGCGGGCCGCGCGCTGCACGTTGCCGAAGTGATCGTCGGGGCGGATGTCCAGCGCGCTGAAGTCGACCCAGGTGGCCGGGTAGCCGACCTGGATGTCCATCCGGCCCAGCTTCTCCAGCGCCACCTGGCGCGTGGCATCGTCGAGGCAGGCGTTGCTGCGCAGGCGGCTGGCGAACTCGTCCTTGATGTGCCCGACCATCTCGGTGATCTCGCGCCGGGTGGCGTCGGGGAACTGGGCCTGCACGTACAGCTGCGACAACGGGTGGTACAGCTGCGCGCCGATCTGCTGGGTGATCACGCGCTCGCGCCCGGGCGGCTCTTTCAGGCCCTTGCGCAGGCGCGAGAATTCCTCCTCCATCGCGCGGTACCCTCCGCCGAGTTCGGCCGCGCGGCCGGCCACGACGAACCAGCGCAGCAGCAGCTTCAGGTCGTCCGTCGGCTGCTCGGTCAGCAGCCGCTGCAGCGCCTTCATGGCGTTGACATCGACTACCTGCACCCGCGCCGGAGGCGTGATGCCCAGCGTCTTCAGGAAGACGCCCAGGTCCAGCGCCGGCACCAGCGCCTGCGCCTGCTCGAGCGTCATCATGTTGTAGGTGTTGGCCGGCTCGCGCATCTGCCGCGGCGTCATCATGGCTGCGGCCATGCGCGACTCGAGCGCCACGATCTTGGCCGCGTGGAGGTTGGCTGCATCCACCGTGTCACCGGCACCGTTGAGCATGGCCACGGCGTACAGGCGGTAGATCTCGCGCAGCTTCTGGTACTCGGGCTTGGCGTACTCGTCCCGCTCGAGCATCTGCGCGCCCGGCGTCAGCACCAGCACGTAGGTGCTACTGTCCTTGGCGTCGGGCATCGCCACGGCGTTGATCAGCGGTGAGGCGCCGTAGGCGTCCTGCACCCGGCCGGCCAGCGCGCCGTAATCGGCCGGTGTGCCGGTGGCCGCGGCGACGCGCTGCAGGTCGGCCGCCAGCGGCTGCAGGAACACGGCGACGCGGCGCGAAGAATCCATCGCGGCCTTGTAGAAGTCGCCCACCTGCTGGCGCGGGCTGCCCTTCGGCGCTCCGCTGGTCGCGGCGGCTTGCTGGATGAGCGTCAGCAGCTGCCGGTCCAACTGCTCGGCCAGCAGCGTGAAGCCGCCCACGTCGGGGGCGCTGGGTGCGATCTCGGTGCGCTCGAGCCACTTGCCTGCGGCGTACCGGTAGAAATCCTGGCGCGGGTCGACCGACCGGTCCATGTTCTGCGGCGAGTAGCCCAGAGAAGGCACGTCGGCGGGAATGGTCCCGGACCAGGCTTGCTGCCCGACGAGGCCCACGAGAAACGCCGCAATGGCCGGCAGGAGTCGCTTCACGAGTTTTCGTTTCCGCTTTCCAAGGAGCCCAGGTTTCCGGCCATGTCGGTCCCTGACTGGGGCAAGGGTCGCAAAACCCGCTACATTAGTCGGCGGCATTCTCGATGGCTATCCACTTTGCGAACAGAATGGCTCACACTACAGAGTCCGCAATGCCATTTGCAGACAAGTCTCCCGCTCCAATGAAATCGCTGTCGGCACCGCCCTGGGCCAATTCCTTCCGCTCCGACAATCTCGACGAGATCAGGGCGTTCATCGGCAACAAGGACGGTTGGCATTCGCGCGTCGCGCGCCGTGATGTGCCGATGGGTTATTCGATGTACGTGTTGAACGGACAACTCACGACCTGCGGTGGCTCCGAGTCGGCCGTTGAGCAGACCGTGCGTGGCTTTGTTCTCGGCCCGATCCTGTATCTGTCGGTGCCGACCGGCAGCACCTATCGCGTAGGGCGACGTGTCTCGCCGCCGGTTGCCGCGAATGCGGTGGTCATGACACCGGCCGGGTGGGAATACACCCGGACCAGCCCGCCCGGCAGCCTGTTTGCCGTCGAAGTCCAGCAGCGCACCTTGACCAGGGAACTGGAGGCGCGGCGACCGCAAGGAGGCGCAGGCTGGGTGCGACGCCTGGAAATTCTGGAGCTTGCATCCGCGCGTCGAGCCGCCCTCGTCGGAGCGGCGCTTGAATTGATGGATGCGACGCGGCCCGGGAGCGATTCACGCAAACTCGCCGTGGCCGAGGGGCGGGTCGTCTCGCTTGTGGCCGACCTTGCGCTGCGGGAATCGGTGATTGATCGTTCTGGCGGCCTGGCCCAGTGCCGCGCCAATGACGTGGAGGGCTGGATCGACGCGCACGTTGACGAACCGATCACGCTGGGGCGGCTATGCGAGGTCGCCGGGGTAGGTGCAAGGTGTCTGCAGAAGACCTTCGAAATCCGTCGTGGCACTTCCCCGATGCGTTTCGTCACTGAACGGCGACTGATGGCGGCCCACCATCGCCTCGATCACGCCACCGCCGATGCGAGTGTGACCAGTGTTGCGCTCGACCTTGGGTTCGCGCATTTGGGACGATTCGCGCAGATGTATGCTGAAGTCATCGGTGAATCGCCGTCGGATACGCTTGCGAGGCGGCGTTCAGCTGCTGCCGTGGAAGTCGTGAACAAATAGCCGCTTCCGAGCGGAGCTTCACAACTTCGAGAAGTTCAGGCGGCACCGTCGCGATTCCCCGCTCGCATCGCGACCCGCGTGTGGCCGAGCCAGCTTCGGTATTCGCGGTTCGGCAAGCATCTGGTGGGCTTCTGCGCGGACAGGCTTTGCGCCGTTCGCTTTTCGGATAGCCCTTCCCCGTTCCAACCGAATATGATGCCGGCCTTGTAAGGCGGCAGGCTCTGCCTTTTGGTCGCGGAGTCGGTATCCGCCGGCGCACCGCCCGTATCGGCCGGGGATTGCAGCAGTGATCCAGGCGATTGCCTGCGTCCGGCTCGGTCACGCGTCGATTGCAGCTCGACCAACGGCATTGCCTGTCGGTCCGCAAATTCCCTTTCTTTCATCACCTACGGAACACGAATGAAGATTGCATCCTGCTGCATCGGCCTCTTGCTGCTGTCAGCCGCCGGCGCGGCAACGGCCCAGATCGTGCTATACGAAAACGACAACTTTGACGGGCGCACCTATCGCGCCTTCAACAGCGTCTCGAACCTCAACGACGGCGGCTTCAACGACAAGGCCTCGTCGGTGCGAATCAACGGTGGCCGGTGGCAACTGTGCGACGATGCTTACTTTCGTGGCAGCTGCGTCACCCTTGGTCCCGGCGAATACCCATCGCTTCGGGCCATGGGCATGAACGACAAGCTGTCGTCGGCGCGGGAACTCGGCTGGACGCCGGACGGCGGCGGTGGCTGGAACAGCAACAACCGCTACGACTCGAACAACACCGGCAGCTACAACAGCAACAGCAGCTACGACTCCAATCGGTGGGGCAACGGCGGCAACTGGGGCTCCGGCACTCGCGCCGTCCTCTATTCGGGCTATAACCTCTCGGGCCAGACCTTTGTCGTCGGTCCCGGTGGCGTCGCCAACCTCGGTCGCGTCGGCTTCAACGACAAGGCCCGCTCGCTACGAATCGAGTCGGGTTACTGGCTGTTCTGCAGCGACGCCGGCTTCCAGGGCAACTGTCACACCTACGGCCCCGGCGACTATCCGAACCTGCCTTCGGGCCAGGACCACAGCATCTCATCGGGCCGCCAGGTATCGAACAACTATCCGTATCGCAGCAATCCCAGCTGGAGCAACTGACGCCGCCAGGCCGCCCCGGACCGTCGGGCTTCGGGGGCGCGATCCTCGGCGCGAGACGGTGGGCGCGCTGACGCGCAGTCCCGGTGCAGTCATGGAGCGGGGGCAATGAGCACGAGCAAGAACAAGGGGTGGATCATCGCCGCGGTTTGCCTCGGCGTGGCGAGCACGCCGGCGTGGGCTGCCGATGGAATCCGCGAGACGGCGGTGCAGTTCGCGAAGGGCAAGAGCGCGGCGACGCTGAAGGATAGGATTAAGGGTGACGAAAGCGTCGACTATCGCCTCGGCGCAGCCGCCGGGCAGACGATGACCGTCACGCTGAAGCCGTCGAATCGCTCGACCTATTT
>JBDHRZ010000328.1:0-4094 GCA_039807845.1 Rhodoferax sp. | reverse complement strand
GACGATCAGATACCTGAGCAGGCGGGCCCGCCCACCCGTGAGACGCCGCGCGGCCCTGTCGCAGAGGTACAGGCTGCCTTCGAAGACGCCGAGGCGCTGGAAGTTCTGCCTCAGTCGTGCACCGGGTGACGCGGGCCGTGCGCTGCTCATCCAGCGACCAGCCGGTTCAGGTGCTGTACGAGGGCGGCACTGCGCGCAGTGCGCGACGCCGAGGCGACCGCGCTTGGCGTCGGCAACCAGCCGCTCTGCGGGTCGCGTGCGAAGCGGGTCAGCATGCAGCCGATGGCCTGTGCATCGTCCAGTCGTCCCACCGCCTTCACGCCAGCCTCGTCGAGCACGCCCCAGGTATCGCCGGCCGGATCGGTCAAGGCAATGATCGGTCGGCCGGCACGCAGGTATTCGTAGACCTTGGCCGGAACCTGTTCGTTGCAGTTCGCGCCCTGCATCACCAGCAGCGCATCGGCGCGCAGCATCTCGGCCAGCGCCTGCGCGTAGGACACGGGCGGAAGGATTTCGATCAGATCCTCCACCTTGTACTGCCGTGCAAGCTCTCGCAGCAGCTCCTCGGCAACTGCCGCCCGGAAGCGGATCAGGAGCTGGGCGGCTGTGCCTGGATCGTCGGCCTTCAGGGTGCCCAGTGCCTGGAAGAGCTTCGTGGGATCTCGCTCCGAGGGGTAGACGATGCCGCTGTGCAGGAGCGTCAATCGACCGGGGTTGAGGGCGCTTCGATCAGTGGTCTCGGCTTCCGCGCGGGCAAAACTCGGCTCGTCGTAGCCGTTCTCGAGGACGACGATCCGATCCGAGGCCGATGGATAGCGTGCGCGATAGGTGGCTGCAGCGCTCCTGGTGGTGAAACAGAGCAGGCTCGCATGCGAAGCGGCTTCGGCCTCGATCGCGGCAAAGCGCCGCCAGGTGAGCGGATCTTCGGGGTAGCCCTCCTGCGCCATCGGGTCGCGGAAGTCGGCGACCCAGGGCAGCCCGGTCCGCCGATGCAAAGCTGCGCCGATGACATGCGCAGTCGCGATCGGGTAGGTCGACCAGATCACCCGGATGTGGTGATGCTTGATGAGCCTCAGGCCCTGCCGAATGCCGTCGAATCGCCAACTGATCCAGCGGTCGGGCCGCGCGAGTGCGGACAGGTAGCGCCCGCGGACCGCGAGATGTCGCGCCGTGTCGAGGGCGAATGCGCGGCACACCGGTGTTCCAGGCGGGATCTCCTGCAGCAGATCCATGCTGCAGCGCTCGTATGCACGTTCATCGGCGCTCAGGACGATGGGCTGCCAGCCCATCGCAGGCAGGTGTTGAACGAAGCGCAAGGTTCGCTGGATGCCGCTGCTGCCCGCAAGCGGAGGGAAGTGATAGGCCACCATGAGGGCGGCATTCATCGCGGGAGCGATCATGAGCATGCTTGCCCGGTGGCGGGGGCGGCGATGCTGGCATGCAGCAGCCACCCCACGGTCGCCTCGTCCACCTGGGCGGCGGACCCCGGGACCGAGAACGTGTGATCTGCCTCGGGCAGGTGCAGCCGCGTGACCTTCGGCTGCGCCAGCGCGGCCTGCCAGCCGGGGTCGCGCGCGGCGAGCTCGAGGAACTCCTTGGCCGTGTAGTCCTGGCCCGAGAGCACGAGCAGGATGGGGCCGGGGAAGTCGTGCCAGGCACGGCGCATGCGTACGGTGTAGTCGTCCTCGGCAGCAGCAGAGGCCGCGCCGTGGCGGGCGGTGCGCCAGTTGGCGATGAAGCCGCGCAGGGCGGACGCCGCGACACGGCCGCTCAGCAGCTTGAGCCAGAAGCCGCGATCGAGCAGGCGCTGGCGGTAGTAATGGCGCACCGTGGTCGCCGCCTGCGTGCTTGCAGTGCGCACCCAGGGGTTGAGCAGCACGAGGCCAGCCACGCGCGGGTCGGCCCGCCGCTGCAGGTACAGCAGCGCGGCCGAGGCGCCGTCGCACAGGCCCCAGAGCACGACGCGGCGCAACGCGGGCCGCGCATGCAGCAGCGCGCCGATCGCTGCGCCGATGTCCTCGTCCAGCGACTCGAAGCTGCGCTGCGCGCCGCTGCTGTCCCCCATTCCGCGGACGTCGAAACGCATCGTGGTGAAGCCGGCCGCGGCCAGTCGGCGTGCGCTGTCGACGAACTGGCGATGGCTGCCGGCGCGGATCTGCGGGCCGCCGACGACGACCAGCACGCCGACGGCCTGCGCTGTTGCGCCGTCGTGGATCACGCCCAGCAGGGTCTCGCCGTGCAGCGCGAAGCAAAGCGGCTGTTCCGCGCCGGCCATCATGGGGCAAGCCCTGGCGCGTCGGCCATCAGCGCAAGCGTCGCGTCGAGCAGCGCAGGCGCGTCCTCGATCTCGGTGGTCTGCCAGAACGACGGGCCGACGACCGCCGCGGTGCGCACCATGGCCTGCGCCGGCCAGCCCTGAAGCAGCGCGGTCGATGCGGGCAGGAGCTGGACGTCGGCGCGCGGACCGAGCTCGAGCCAGCGCACGTGCTGCCCCGGCTGCGGCGGCGGCAGCCGCGCCTGTTCGAGACCGAGCGCAAGCGTCGGCGGCAATTGGTATCCGGCCACCGAGACCGATCGCCCCGCGGCAAGCTCGGCGCGCAGCCCTTCGAGCAGACCCTTGCCGCCATCGGCCAGCTGCGCCGCCACGCGAAGGCGCAGGAATTGCTGAAGCAGTGGCTTGCCGCTTGCGGGCGGCTGCCAGAACAGCAGATGTGCGGGCGCGGGCCCGGGCAGCCGTGCGGCGGCGGCACTGGCGAGCAGGCAGCCCGCGCGCAGGCCCCAGAGCCAGAGCGGCACGCCGGGGTAACGTGACTGCAGCCAAGCGATGGTCGCGGCGATGTCCTGCAGCCAGCCGTCCCAGCTGGCCTCGGCGAAGTCGCCGCCGCTGTCGCCGCAGCCCTCCAGGTCCGGGCGCAGCACGGCAAGCCCCGCACGGGCGAAGGCCTGCGACTGCAGCGCGACCATGCGGCGCGACTTGTTCATTTCCTCCGCGAAGGCGCTGACGTGCAGCACCGCGGCACGGCAGTCGCCTGCCGGTGGATGATGGATGCAGAAGCGTCGCGGGTCGCGCCCGCGGCCGACGTCGAAAAAGAAGGCTTCGAAGGGAGTGGACACGCCGCTTCAGGCGGCCACTTTGCCGGCGACGAAGTCGGCCAGCGCGCCGACGGTGGCGAAGGTGTCGCCGTCGATCTCGTCGTCGTCGACCATGATGCCGAAGCGCTCCTCGAGGGCCGTGATCAGCGACACGACCGCCATCGAGTCCAGCTCGGGGATGGCGCCGAGCAAGGCGGTCTCGCGCGTGAAGGCCGATGCGCGCCCACCGAGACTGAGGACGTCGTCGAGCGTTCGCTTAACTTCGGCGTTGATGTCCATGCCGCAATCCATTCGATGAAAGCCCGGAATTCTAGGCAGCGCCTGCCGGCCTGCCGCCGCGATTTGCGCGCACTGCCTCACGATGGCCGGGGCGTGGAGGCGGGCTGCTGTGGCAGGCCATGCCATACTTTTTCGAGTTCATCGTTCGCGGGTTGCGGCCCGCCCCCGGCATGCGCGAATCGACATTGCTGCACGAACTCGTGCACCTGGGCGCCCATCGGCATGGCAGCGTCCGCGCGCTGACCAGCACCGGGGCATCGCTGACTTACCTCGAGCTGGAAGGCGCGGTCCGCGCCTTCGCCTGCGCCCTCCTGCACCTGAACCTCGCCCGCACCGAGCGCGTCGGCATCTACCTCGAGAAGCGCCTGGAGACCGTGGTCGCGAGCTTCGGCGCGCCGGCAGCCGGCGGCGTGATGGTGCCGATGAACCCGCTGCTGAAAGCCGAGCAGGTCGCCTACATCGCGCGCGACTGCAATGTGCGCGTGCTCGTGACCTCGCCCGAGCGCCTGGCGCTGCTGGCGCCGGTGCTCGCCGAGTGCCCGGACCTGCGCCACGTCGTGCTGACCGAGCCGGCCGCTGCGCCGCCGCCCTTGCCGCCGGGTGTCGCGCTGCACGACTGGGCGGCGCTGCTCGATGCGCCGCCGCGTGCGGGGCATCGCGTCATCGACACCGACCTCTGCGCCATCCTCTACACCAGCGGCTCCACCGGCCGCCCCAAGGGC
>JBDHRZ010000327.1:0-4113 GCA_039807845.1 Rhodoferax sp. | reverse complement strand
GGGCGCCGGGTGCGGCCACGAACCGGTGCGGGCAGCACGGCCGGCAGGCAATGCCCGCCCGGATCAGGACAGCGTGGTGAGCAGTTCGCGGATCTCGGACAGCTCGCGCCGCACCATCATCCACTGGCCCGAAGCGGGCATGCGGTGCTCGGCCTCGAGCTCGCTGGCGCTGAAATCGTCCAGTTCGGACTCGCCGGCTTCGATCACTTCGACGCCTTCGAGCAGCACCTCGCCGTTGCGGCGCTTGTCGCGTTCATTCTGCAGCAGTTCCTGCATCCGGTTGCGCGCGCCGCTGATGGTGAAGCCCTGGTCGTACAGCAGCTCACGGATACGCCGGATCATGAGCACTTCGTGGTGCTGGTAGTAGCGCCGGTTGCCACGGCGCTTCATCGGCCGCAACTGCGTGAATTCCTGCTCCCAATAGCGCAGCACATGCGGCTTGACGCCGCACAGATCGCCTACCTCCCCGATGGTGAAATAGCGCTTGGCAGGAATGGAAGGGAGATTTTTCCCCATTGAAATCAAAGCAGTAGGCGAGAAAGCTTCGAGGTTACTCTAAGATGGGCGCGGTGCATAGCCGAAACCGCCCGGACACGCAACAAATACCTGCGTGACCTCGTTCAGCGCGCGATTTCCAGCTGGCCCGGCAAACCCTCGAGCGCCTGCGCAAGGTCTTCGTCAACCGGCACCGCCGGGGACGGGACCGCACCCTGGATCTGCTCCTTGAGCTTGTGGCTGGCGTGGAAGGTCACGACACGGCGCGCGCGAATCGGTATTGCCTCTCCGGTGCGCGGGTTGCGACCGGGCCGCGGCGCCTTGGTCCGGATCTGGAAGTTGCCGAAGCCGGAGATCTTCACGTCCACGCCTTCGACCAGGCTGCTCGATATCAGGTCGAAGAACGCATCGATCATGTCCTTGGATTCGCGCTTGTTCAAGCCGATCTGCTCGAACAGCAACTCGGCCAGCTGGGCCTTTGTCAAAGCCGGTGTCTCCAGGCTTTCGATCGCGAATTCCATCGTCATCGTCCTCTCGTCAAGTCCGCCGCGTCCTGACGCCAGCCCAGCGCCGAAACGGGCCCGCCAATCCGTCGGCGCGTGCACCGGCCAGCCGAACACATCGTGCCCGCCGCCATTGCTCAGGCACGCTGGCGCGCCCCCAGTTCGCGCGCCAGTTGGCCGATCACTGCCTGTACCGCCTGCTCGATCTGCCCCTCGGTCAGGGTAACGGCGTCACTGTTGAGCGTCAAGCGAACCGCCAGGCTCTTGTCGGAACTTGGCGTGCCTGCAACACCGGCATCGCCCGCAGCGGGCTGCGCCTTCGCGGCGGCCCGGGGGCGGTAGACGTCGAACAGGGTGGCGCCGCGCAGCAGACCCTGAGTCGGTGCCTTGCGGATGCAATCCATCACCGCGCCGTGGCTGACCTGCTCGGCGACCAGCACCGCGATGTCACGCTGCACCGGCTGGTGCCTGGCAATCGCGCGCAATGTCGGGACCTGGCGCTCCAGCACCGCATCCAGCGCGAGTTCGAACATCACCGGCGCGCTGGCCAAGCCATAGGCCTGGCGCCAGCGCGGATGCAGTTCGCCCAAGACGCCGATGTCGCGCCCGTCGAGCAGCACGCGCGCACACCGCCCCGGGTGCATGGCCGGGTGTTCGGCCGCGACGAACTGCGCCTCGCGTGGATGCAGCAATGCCTGCACATCGCCCTTGGCATCGAAGAAATCGGCCACACGCTCGCGGGTCGACCACTGCAGCGGATCCGCGCTGCCAAAGGCCACTGCGGCCATGCGCATCGGCTGGCGCAGGCCGGCCACGGCGTCGGGCCCGTCGAGGACCTCCGGGTCACGCAGGTAGACCCGGCCGAGTTCGAACACCCGCACCCGTTCGGCACGCCGGTCCTGGTTGAACTTCACGACCTGCAGCAAGGAGCCGAGCAGCGAACTGCGCATCACGCCCATCTGGGCCGCGATCGGGTTGAGCAGCCGGACCGGATCGGCGTTGCCCGCCAGTTCGTGCTCCCAGCGCTCCTCGACGAAGCTGTAGTTGATGGTCTCCTGGTAACCCAGGCTGGCAAGCTGGTGCCGCACGTCGGAGGCACCGCGGCGGGACTGCGGCCGGATGAACGCGCGGATCGGGCCTTGCGGCGGCGTGGTGGGCAAGGCGTCGTAGCCCACCATCCGCGCCACCTCCTCGATCAGGTCTTCTTCGATCTGCAGATCGAAGCGGTACGGGGGCGGCAGCACGGTGAGCGTGCCGGCCGCCGGGTCGGACCGCGGCGCCAGTCCGAGCCGATCGAGTGCGTCGGCGCACTGCGCGAGCGTCAGCGGCATGCCGATCACCTTGGCCGCGCGCGCCACGCGCAGCGTCACCGGCCCGGGTGCCGGAACGTTCACCGACTGGTCGTCGATCGGCCCGCACTCGGTCCGTTCGGTGCCGCAGATGTCGATGATCAGGCGGGTGATGTACTCGATGTGCTCGCGCGTCAGACTCGGATCGACGCCGCGCTCGAAGCGGTGTCCAGCCTCGGTGGAAAAGTTGAAGCGACGCGAACGCCCGGCGACTGCCTGCGGCCACCAGAACGCCGCCTCGACGTACACATGGCGGGTCGCATCGGACACCGCGGTGGCGTTTCCGCCCATGATGCCGGCCAGCGACTCCACGGCGCGCGCATCGGCGATCACCCCGACCTGCCCGTCCAGCGCCACGGTGCTGCCATTGAGCAGTTCGAGTTGCTCGCCCGCCCTGCCCCAGCGCACCTCCAGATGCCCGTGGATCTTCTCCAGGTCGAAGATGTGGGTCGGCCGACCGAACTCGAACATGACGTAGTTGGAAATGTCGACCAGCGCGTTCACGCTGCGCTGGCCGCAGCGCTCCAGCCGCTCGACCATCCATGCGGGCGTCGGCGCCTGCGTGTTCAGGTGACGCAGGATGCGACCGGTGAAGCGGCCACACAGGTCGGGAGCGTCGATGCGCACCGGCAGGGTATCGCCGCGATCCGCAGCCACGGGCGCGAACACCGGCGCCCGCAGCGGGGCACCGGTGAGCGCGGCCAGTTCGCGCGCCACGCCATACACGCTCAGGCAATGGGCGAGGTTGGGCGTGAGCTTGACGGTGAACACCGTGTCGTCGAGCCGCAGCAGTTGGCGCACGTCCTGCCCCGGCGTGGCGTCCGCCGCCAGTTCGAGCAGGCCCGCGTGGTCCAGCGAAAGCTGCAACTCGCGCGCCGAACACAGCATGCCGTGGCTTTGCACCCCGCGCAGCGTGCCGACCTCGATGCGCAACTGCGTGCCATCGGCGGCCGGCGGCAACACGGCGCCGACCCTGGCACACGGCACCTTCATGCCAGCGCGCGCATTCGGCGCTCCGCACACGATGTCGAGCAGGCCGCCCTGCCCAACATCGACCTTGCAGACACGCAGGCGATCGGCATTCGGGTGCGCCAGCACCTCCCGGATCTCGCCCACCACCACGCCCTCGAACGGTGGCGCGACCGGCTGGAGCTGTTCGACTTCCAGCCCGGCCATGGTCAAGGCATCGGCCAGCGCACGCGTCGTCAGGTCAGGGTTGCAATAGCTGCGTAGCCAGGATTCGGGAAATTGCATGGATTCGGGCTCTCTCGCTCGCGGTGGGTCAGGCTGCGTATGGAACGGACTCGTCCACTCGATCAGGCTTGCTGGAACTGCGAGAGGAAGCGCAGGTCGCCGTCGAAGAACAGGCGCAGGTCGTCCACGCCATGGCGCAACATGGTGAGCCGATCGATGCCCGAGCCGAACGCAAAGCCGATGTAGCGCTCCGGATCGAGCCCCATGTTGCGGATCACCTGCGGATGCACCTGGCCGGAACCGGACACCTCGAGCCAGCGCCCGGCGAGCGGGCCGCTGCCGAACCGGATGTCGATCTCGGCGCTGGGCTCGGTGAACGGGAAGTAACTCGGGCGAAACCGGATCTGCAGGTCGCGGGTCTCGAAGAACGCCTGGATGAAGTCGAGATAGACCGCCTTCAGGTCCTTGAAGCTGACGTTCTCGCCGATCCACAGGCCTTCGACCTGGTGGAACATCGGCGAGTGGGTCGCGTCGCTGTCCACTCGATAGGTGCCACCCGGTGCGATGACGCG
>JBDHRZ010000326.1:0-4129 GCA_039807845.1 Rhodoferax sp. | reverse complement strand
CGGTCTCGCGCAGGGCGTCGCCGAGTGCGCCGATCAGGCTGTCGATCTCGGCCTTCTCGACGATGAAGGGCGGCGCGAGCTGGATGGTGTCGCCGCCGTAGCGCACGTAGAAGCCCTTTTCCAGGCACTTCATGGCGATCTGGTAGGGGCGTTTGGCGGGCTCGCCCGGCAGCGCGTCGATGGTCAAGCCCGCTGCCAGGCCGTAGTTGCGGATGTCGCTCACGTGGCGCACGCCCTTGAGGCTGTGCACCGCGTCCTCGAAGTAGGGCGCCAGTGTCTTGACCCGGTTCACCAGGTCTTCCTTGACCAGCACGTCCAGCGCGGCCACGCCGGCGGCGCAGGCCACCGGGTGCGCCGAGTAGGTGTAGCCGTGCGCGAATTCGAGCATGTACTCCGGGCCGCCGGCGGCCATGAAGGTGTCGTAGATTTCTTTGCGGGCCACGACCGCGCCCAGCGGCTGGGCGCCGTTGGTGACCTGCTTGGCGATGTTCATGATGTCGGGCGTGACGCCGAACGCCTGCGCGCCGGTGTAGGCGCCGCAGCGGCCAAAACCCGTGATGACTTCGTCGAAGATGAGCAGGATGTCGTGCGCGGTGCAGATCTCGCGCAACCGCTGCAGGTAGCCCACCGGCGGGATGATGACGCCGGCCGAGCCCGAGAAGGGCTCGACGATCACGGCGGCGATGGTGGAGGCGTCGTGCAGCGCGATCTGGCGCAGCAGTTCGTCCGCCAGTTCCGCCCCCCGGGCGGGCATGCCCTTCTGGAACGTGTTGCCGGCCAGCAGGGTATGCGGCAGGTGGTCGGCCTCGATGCCCTGGCCGTAGGTCTTGCGGTTGGCTGCGATGCCGCCCACCG
The DNA here is from genome assembly GCA_039807845.1 of Rhodoferax sp. Taxonomy (GTDB): domain Bacteria; phylum Pseudomonadota; class Gammaproteobacteria; order Burkholderiales; family Burkholderiaceae_C; genus CAISIP01. The sequence continues at coordinate 3,274 of JBDHRZ010000326.1, read as the reverse complement.
AGATGCCGCCGAAGCCCACGCCGTGGTAGCCCTTCTCGCGGCCGATGAAGCGCGTCTTGCCGGCCTGGCCCCTGGTGCGCCAGTAGGCGCGCGCCATCTTCAGCGAGGTGTCGGCGCTCTCCGAGCCCGAGTCGGTGAAGAACACGTAATCCAGCCCTGCGGGCGTGAGCTCCTTGATCCGGTTGGCGAGTTCGAACGACAGTGGGTGGCCGAACTGGAACGCGGGCGAATAGTCCAGTTGCGCGACCTGGCGGCCGACCGCCTCGGCGATCTCCGGCCGGCCGTGTCCCAGGCCGCAGCACCACAGGCCGGAGAGGCCGTCGAAGATCCTGCGCCCGTTGGCGTCGATGAAATAGCTGCCCTTGGCGCTCACCATCATGCGCGGCTGCGCCTTGAAGTTGCGGTTGCCGGTGAATGGCATCCAGTGCGCGTCGAGCCAGGCGGCGTCGGTGCGCACGGCGGGTGAGAGGTGTTTGGCGTCGTCGAGTTTCATGAGAGGCGCTCCGGCAAGTGCCCGGGCGGGCACGGATGAGAGGGAAGTGGCATTGTGGCCATGTCTGTTACTCTCGCAAATGATGAAATATCACCATTCAGTTGCCGACTTATGAAAGTGATGAACCCCGCCATCCTGGGCCGGCTCGATGACATGGACCTGCGCCTGCTGCGCGTGTTCAAGGCGGTGGTGGACTGCGGCGGCATGGCGGCGGCCGAGCTCGAGCTCAACATTGGCGTCTCGACCATCAGCCGCCACGTCAAGGACCTGGAGGTGCGTCTGGCCATGACGCTGTGCCGGCGCGGGCGCAGCGGCTTCGCGCTGACCGCCGAAGGCGAGCAGATCTACGCCCAGACGCAGCGCCTGCTCGCCGCCACCGAGGCATTTCGCACCGGTGTCGACGAGATCCACCAGCGCCTGGGCGGGCAGTTGCACGTGGCGGTGTTCGACAAGACCGCGACCAATCCGGCGGCGCGCATCGGCGCGGCGATCGCGCAGTTCTGCACGCAGGCGCCCGAGGTGGCGCTGAACCTGCACGTGGCGCCGATCAACGCGATCGAGCGCGGCGTCATCGACGGCCAGTTCCAGGTCGGCGTCATCCCCGGGCACCGCCGCTCGGACAGCCTGGCCTACGACGACCTGTTCGACGAGACCATGCTGCTCTACTGCGGCGCCGGGCATGCGCTGTTTGCAGCCGACGACGCGGCAATGGACTGGGACAGCCTGGCCGCGCACCGCTTCGCCGGGCTGGGCTACCACTCGCCCAACATGGAGATCAGCCAGCGCATGCGGCTGGCGCGCCAGGCCACCGGTTTCGACCAGGAGGCGATCGCCACGCTGATCCTCTCCGGCCGCTTCCTGGGCTTTCTGCCGGATCACTATGCGGCCGGTTTCGTGGAACACGGCCGGATGCGTGCGCTGCAGCCCGCGCTGTTTCGCTACAGCTGCCAGTTCCTCGCCATCGTGCGCCGCGCGCCCGAGCCCGCGCGCGCGGCGCGGCTGTTCCAGGCCTGCCTGCTGCAGGCGCATGGCGCGGCGTCGCGCTGAGGCATTGTGTCGGGCGTGGCACGCGCGCAGCACCGCAGGCCGGCGCGGCCGGCTCCGTGCTGGCAGGTCGGTGCGGCGATTTCCCAGCGGACTGGCTCTGCTACAGCTCGTCCACGCGCGCGCCGATGCGCTCGCCCCACAGCTCGACCTGCGCGGCGGTGCCGGCGTGCGGCTGTAGCGCGGCCTGGCCGCGCAGGTAGCCCAGCGCGACGCAGGCGCCGGCCTTCGGGCTCCAGCCCGCCGAGGTGATCTCGCCCACCGCCACGCCGTCGAGCACGAGGGTCTCGCCGCCCCAGAGGTAGTGCGCCGGATCCTCCAGCGCAATCCGGACCAGCTTCTTGCGCAGCGGCTGGCCCCGTTGCGCGCGCAGCGCCGGCTGGCCGATGAAGGGCGTGGCCTTGTCGAGCTGGACGGCGAACATCATGCCGGCCTCCAGCGGCGTCTCATCCGGGCCGAGCTCGGCGCCCCAGGCGCGCCGGCCCTTCTCGATGCGCAGCGCGTCCAGCGCGTAGTAGCCGGCGTCGCGCAGGCCCAGTCCCGCGCCGGCCTGCACCAGTGTCTGATAGACGTGGCGTGCCATCTCCACCGGCACGTAGAGCTCGTAGCCCGGCCCGCCGACGTAGCTCATGCGCGCGGCGCGCACGCGCGCAAAGCCCAGGTCGATCAGCCGCGTCCAGGAGAACGGCAGCGGCGCACCGGCGAGTGCGTCGCCGCTGGCGCGCGCGAGCAGCGTCTCGGCGTTCGGTCCCATGATCGACAGCACGCAATAGAGCGCTGACAGATCGGTCAGGATCGCGTGCTCGTGCGCCTGTACGTGGCGCGCGATCCAGTCGAAGTCGCGCGTGGCCTGGGCCGAGCCGGTGACGAGCAGGAAGTGCTCGCCGAAGTGGTCGGGCCGCTGCCGGATCACGGTCAGGTCGCTCTCGAAGCCGCCGCGCGCGTTCAGCATCGGGGTGTAGACCATGCGGTCGATCGGCACGTCCATCTCGTTGGCGCACAGGCGCTGCAGCACGGCGAGGGCGTCGTGGCCCTGCAGTTGCAGCTTGGCAAACGAACTCTGGTCGTACAGCGCCACCGCCTCGCGCGTGGCGCGCTGCTCGGCGATCACCCAGGGCAGCCAGTCCGGCCGGCCCAGCGTGTGCTGCGCGGCTGCGGCGCCGGCGGGGCGGAAGTAGTTGACGCGCTCCCAGCCGTTCTTGCTGCCGAATGCGGCGCCTCGTGCGGCCAGGCTGTCGTACAGCGGCGAGGTGCGCAAGGGCCGCGCGGTCTCGAGTTCCTGGCGTGGCCAGCGCATCGCGTAGTGCAGCCCGAGCGTCTCGGCGGTGCGCTCGAACAGGGCCTTGCGGTTGCCCGTGAAGGGCGCGAAACGGCGGATATCCACGTCCCACAGGTCGGAGCCGGGCGCGCCGTCGACGATCGCCTGCGCGATCAGCCGCCCGGCCCCGCCGGCGTTCGCGATGCCTGCCGAGTTGAAGCCGGCGCAGACGAAATAGCTGCGCAGCTCCGGCGCCTCGCCGAGGATGAAGTTGCCGTCGGGCGTGAAGCTCTCGGGCCCGTTGAGCAGCATCTTGATGCGCGCCGTCTCGAGGCACGGCGTGCGGTGGATCGCGCTCTTCATCAGCGGCTCGAACTGCTCCCAGTCCTCGCCCAGCAGTTCGAACTGGAAGGTGGCGGGGATCGGGTCGACCTTCCAGGGTTTCGCGACCGGCTCGAAGCCGCCCATCACGAGGCCGC
>JBDHRZ010000325.1:0-4145 GCA_039807845.1 Rhodoferax sp. | reverse complement strand
GCAACGACCTGGCCCATGTCGATGCCGTACTTGATGACGGTGTCGCCCACCGCCATGTCCTTGAGCGCGACCTTGTGGCCGATCGGGATGTCCTGGCGCGCCGTGACCTCGATGGTGCGGTCCTCGTCCATGATCCAGCCATTCATCAGGGTGCCGGCGCGCACGCCCTCGACGACGACCACCGCGACGGTGTCCTTGGCGTCATGCAATACAAAATGAATCATGGGCTCTCCAGCTGCAGAAATGGGGGGTGGAACGGGTGGGTGGAAGCCGTCAGTGTAGGTTTCGCTTCCAGCCTGTCAATCGTGTCATATGGATGAGCTGGATGAATTCTCGCGGCGCCGCTACACTGCCGCGCATCATGAGGATCGACGCCCTTGGACTGAAACCGTTGATCGATACCGCGTCGGCTCCGCTGTACCGGCTGGTGAAGCGCGAACTGCAACTGGCCATCGAATCGGGCCGTTGCCGGCCGGGCGAGTCGCTGCCCAACGAGACGGCGATCGCACAGGCGCTGCAGGTGAGCATCGGCACCTTGCGCCGTGCGGTCGACGAACTGGTGCACGAGCATGTGCTGGTGCGCCGCCAGGGCAAGGGCACCTTCGTCGCCCTGCACGGGAGCGACCGCTCGCTGTTTCACTTCTTCCATGTCGAGCCGCGCTTCGATCCGCAAGCCGGTGAACCGACGCGCGCGCTGGAGTACCCGCAGGTGGAAAGCCTGGACTTCGTGCGCGATCGGGCTGACGCGGTCGAAGGCGCCATGCTGCGCATCCGGCCCGGGGACCCGGTATTTCGATTCGACAACCGGCTGTCCCTGTCGGGGCGCGTCGTGGTGCATGACCGCATGGTGATCTCGAGCCTGATGTTCAAGGGGCTCACCGAGCGGCGTCTGCGCGAGCGCCCGAGTACCATCTACAGCCTGTACCAGACCGAGTTTGGCATCACGGTGCTCAGGGCACAGGAGCGCGCCCGCGCGGTCGCCGCCGATCGCGAGACGGCACGCTTGCTCGGGGTGCCGGTCGGCCGGCCGGTGCTCGAGGTGCACCGCATCGCGCTCACCTTTGGCGACAGGCCGGTCGAATACCGCATTTCCACCATCAATACCGACGTGCATGACTACGTGAGCATGCTGGCCAAGCCCCTGTGAATGTCCCCAACCCTGGCTTCGCCAGGCCACCCACCGCCCCCCACGCCGGGCCGGGGAGACGGGCGGTCGATCGATTGCAAACACGGACACACGGGCAATCGCGCTCACGGGCGATCGGGCAGGTCGTGCGGGTCATAATGGCCGCGGGGTCCGGGGGTACGCTCTCTGCTCCGATGGTCCCGCGTCTGTCCAAGGAACTTGCATGAAGAATGTCTTTCTCGCCGCCGCGCTGCTTGCAGCAGGGATGACGGTCCACGCGCAGTCGACACCGGCCAAGAAGGAACTGGTGGCCAAGGTACTGCAACTGCAGCAGCCGGCGATCGAACTGGTGGCACGCGCGCTGGCCGAGCAACCGGCGCAGTTGCTGATGCAGCGTGCCGGCCCGATCCTGCAGCAGCGCATTCCGCCCGACAAGCGCCAGGGCGTCGCGCAGGACATCCAGGCCGACGTGAAGAAATACGTCGACGAGACCGTGCCGCTGGTGCGCCAGCGTGCGGTGGCGCTGGCGCCCACGACCATCGGTGTGTTGCTCGACGAGCGCTTCACGGAGGAAGAACTCAGGCAGTTGATCGCGATCATCGAATCGCCCGTCAACCGCAAGTTCCAGCAGCTCGGCGGGGAAATGCAGAAGAGCCTGACCGAGAAACTCGTGGCCGACACGAGAGGGGCGATCGAGCCCAGGATCCAGGCGCTCGACCGTTCCGTCGCCGCCCGGCTGGGCCTGCCCGCCGCCGCCGCCGGCGCGCCGGCCGCGGCGGCGAGCAAGTGATCGACAGACCTTCTGGGAGGGAGCGCCATGCTGACAGAACTGCCCGGCGTGCGCTGGCCGCTGATCCAGGCGCCGATGGCCGGTGCGCAGGGCAGCGAACTGGCGCTGGCCGTCAGCGGCGTGGGTGCCCTGGGTTCCCTGCCGTGCGCGATGCTCGGGCTGGACGCCATGCGGGACGAACTCGAGCGCATCCGGGCGCAATCGGCCTGCGTCAACGTGAACTTCTTCTGCCATGCGCCGCTGCAGCCGGATGCGGCGCGCGAGGCTGCGTGGCGCGCGGCCCTGGCGCCGTATTACCGGGAGTTCGGCCTCGATCCGCAGCAGCAGGTGGCCGCCCCGGCGCGCTCGCCGTTTTCCGCCGGGGTGGCGGAACTGCTGGCGGCCTTCCGGCCAGCGGTGGTGAGTTTCCATTTCGGGCTGCCCTCTGCGCCGCTGCTGGAGCAGGTGCACGGCTGGGGCACCAGGGTGTTGGCCAGTGCCACGACGGTCGAGGAGGGACTCTGGCTGCAGGCGCACGGGGCCGACGCCGTCATCGCGCAGGGGCTGGAGGCGGGCGGTCACCGCGGCATGTTCCTGACCGAGGACACCAGCACGCAGATCGGCACGCTGGCGCTGGTGCGCCAACTGGTGCGTGCGCTGCGCGTGCCCGTGATCGCCGCAGGCGGCATTGCAGATGCGCCGGGTGTGGCTGCAGCGATGGCCATGGGGGCTGCCGGCGTGCAGGTCGGCACCAGTTACCTGCTGTGTCCCGAGGCCAGGACCACGGCGTTGCACCGTGCCGCGCTGCAGAGTGATGCGGCGCGCCACACCGCCTTGACGCGGCTGTTCTCCGGGCGTCCGGCGCGCGGTATCGTCAACCGCGTGATGCGCGAAGTCGATGACGCGCTGGCACCTGCGTTCCCGCTCGCCGGCACTGCACTGGCACCGCTGCGCAAGGCGGCCGAACAGGATGGCCGCACCGATTTCACCTCCCTGTGGTCGGGGCAGAACGCGACCGGCTGCGCGGCCGTTCCCGCGGCACGGCTGACCGAGGGCCTGGTCCGGGGCTTTGGCTGAGCGCGCCATCGCCCGCCAGGCGGTGCGTGCGACCGCAGGCGCCGGCAACCGGTGCGTGTGGCCCGGACCTGATGCTCCCAGGCCCGACAATCCACCCCGAATCAGGCGGGTGGGGCACGCAGATCGACACGACAGCGAACACATGCACGGCAATAGAGACAAGGCAACAGGGGGGCGCCTGCGTGGCTGGCTGGTGGGTGCACTGCTCGCCGGGGTCGGCGCGGCGGCAACGGCGCAGTGGACGAGCAACCGGGGCTACCAGTTGCTGCAACGCGTCGATGACGTGCTGTTCGGCATCGACAACCTGGGCCTGCACATCCTCGACCGCACGCACGTGGCCGGCACGCTGCTGGAGATCAACGTCCTCAAGCCGGTTCCCGAGCGCAATCGCATCGCCTTCGTCGCAGATTGCGGCACGCCGATGCGGCTGGCGATCCGCAGCGGCGACACCAGCGCCGCGCCGGTGCTCGGGCAACTCGAATTCGCCGGGCTCTCGTGGCTCGACGGCACCTGGGCGGCGGCCGAGTTCGCCTGCGAGAGTACCCGCCAGCCGGCGCGCGCGGCCGAACTGGCGCGTGCGATCTTCGAGCGTGGCGGTCCGCCGGACATGCAGACGGTCTACTGCGAATTGCAGCCTGACGGCAGCAGCGAAGTGCGCAAGGGCGTCGAGGTGCGCTTCAGCCCTTCGGCGAGCGTCGTCGCGGTGAACCGGCAGTGGCTCAGTTCGGGCTCGGTCACCGAGGACGAGGTGCGTTTTGGTGCCAACAGCGTCTGGCGCATCGACCGGCGGGCGCTCGACATCCGGCGCACCGCACCCAGTGGCGAAATGCTGTTCTCCGGGCGTTGCGAGCGTACCGCGCCACCCGAGCGCGACACGCCGCGCCGGCCGTGAGCCGCCAGGCCGCGGCGTGCTCAGCCGAGCAGCGCCTGCGCGAACTCGCGCGCGTTGAAGGTCTCGAGTTCCTCGAGCTTCTCCCCCACCCCGATGAAGTAGACCGGTACCGGCCGCTCGCGCGCGATCGCCGCCAGCACGCCACCCTTCGCGGTGCCGTCGAGCTTGGTGACGATCAGGCCGGTGAGTTGCAGCGCGTCGTCGAACGCCTTCACCTGGTTCACCGCGTTCTGTCCTGTATTGCCGTCGATCACCAGCAGCACCTCGTGCGGTGCGCTCGC
>JBDHRZ010000324.1:0-4163 GCA_039807845.1 Rhodoferax sp. | reverse complement strand
CTCCAGGTACTCCAGCCCGTCGGTCCAGCCGGCGCCGATGGCGCCGATGCCGCTGGCGATCGCCACGTTGACGAGTGCGCCGCCGAGCATGATCCACATCGGACCCATCAGCGGTCGGCGCAGCAGGCGCGGCATCAGCCAGATGATGATGCCCAGTTCGGCATTGGTGATCCAGCCGTACAGCACGGCGGTCAGGTGCACCGTGCGGATGCGGCCGAACGTCATCCAGGCCTCGCTCACCAGCCAGTCCGGCCAGTGCAACTTGAGCGACGCCGTGAGACCCGCGATGCCGCCGGCCAACAGCCACATGCACGCGAAGGCGAGGAACATGAAGACCGGAAAGGCGCTCGAACGGTCGGCCGCCAGCCGTTCCTCCATTTCCGCCGCATCGGGCGCGTGCACCGCGTCGCCCGGTTCGTGCGCGGCCGCCTGCATGCTGGCCTTGCCCGCCCCCTGGAGCGCCGGATCGTCGATCTGGCCGATCTCGCCCTTGGCGAAGATGGCCGAGGCCGCCTTCACGTTCTCGACCAGCAAGCCTTTCCTGAGCGACCAGATGAAGGCAAAAAGCCCGAGCATCGACAGCACGAAAGCTGCCAGCAGGCTCAACAAAGCGCTGTCCATGAGCAAATCCTCTGATGTGATCGGCGCCGTGGCAATCGGTGAAACGACGGGCGTCCCGCACGACCGGCACTTGGCGACCGGATGGCGGCTGCCTCACTGCGCTGGCGCCTGCGCGCCACGGGTGCGCGCGGCCCCGTTTATGCCTGAGCCCGCCAGGCTTGTCACTTCGAAGGGATACAAGTCCATGACTGCAGCAGGGCATCGGTTCAGGCAGAACACACCACGGCGCCCCTTCGCGCGGTGTGCCATGTCAGCGGCGCCCGGCCGCCCGAAGCCGCTGAGGCGCCCCCTCGGGGGGCAGCGGACCGCGCACAGCGGGGGAGCGTGGGGGCAGTTTCATCTCAGCGGCGCCCGGCCGCCCGAAGCCGCTGAGGCGCCCCCTCGGGGGGCAGCGGACCGCGCACAGCGGGGGAGCGTGGGGGCAGTTTCATCTCAGCGGCGCCCGGCCGCCCGAAGCCGCTGAGGCGCCCCCCCGGGGGGCAGCGGACCGCGCGCAGCGGGGTAGCGTGGGGGCAGTTTCATCTCAGCCATCACGCCGACGCGAAATGCGCGCGGCCGATGAGCACGCGACCCGATCAGCGCCGCGAGGAGCCGAACGGCGGCTGGCCGCGCCAGTAACGCATCATCAGCCAGCCACCCAGCAGACCGCCGAGGTGCGCGAAGTGGGCCACGCCGCTGGCGCTGCCGGTCACGCCCAGCGTGAGCTCGATCGCGCCGTAGATCGCGACGAAGACCGGTGCGCGCATCGGGATCGGTGGGATCAGCGGCGTGATCATGCGCCGCGGAAACACCATCGCAAAGCCGATCAGCAGCCCGAACAAGCCACCCGAGGCGCCGATCGTGGGCGCCATGGCGCCCATCATCCCGGTGACCATCAGTTGCGCCAGCGCGGCCACCAGCACGCTGGCGAAGTAGAACTGCAGCATGCGCCGCGCGCCCCAGACGCGCTCGAGTTCGGCGCCGAACATCCACAGGCCGAACATGTTGAACGCGAGATGGGTGAGTCCGCCGTGCAGGAACGCATACGTGACCAACTGCCAGGGCCGGAACATGCCCGAAGCCCAGGGCCACAGCGCGAACTGATCGACGATACCCGGCGCCGCAGACTGCAGCACGAAGTAGACCAGGATGTTGGCGCCCAGCAGGGCCTGCGTGACGGGTGGCATCGGAGTATCGGTCTCGGCGCGATCTGGGCGTCAGCGCACCCTGCGCCGACATGGCACACCCACGCGCGAGGGTGCAATGGTAGTGCCTGGCGACACGGCTGCCGTCACGCCGCCCGCCGTCTCACCCAACCACGACGGTCACGGCCCCTCCGCACCCGGTCAACGCTCCGCCACGCAGAACGCCGTACACGTGCCGTGCTTCGCGCGACACCAGAAGCGCGACCGGCTCCTAGACGCGACGCCGGTGCGTTCCCGCGTACAGACCCAGCAGGGCGAGGCCAACGAGTCCCAGCGAACCCGGCTCCGGCACCCTGTTGTCGGGCTCCAGGGCCTCGGTGGTCCGGATGCCGAAAGTGAAGCCATGCCAGTACTCCAGCGTCGGCACGGTCCAGGAAAACGTGGAGAAGGTGCCGATGAACTGGATCGTGCCATGGCCTTCAGCGCCACGCAGCCAGGTCTTCGATCGACACATTGGCATCCACCAGCATCATCAGGCGTCGCTGCGCGGCTGAGCCGTCATACTGGCAGCTGCCGACAAACAATTGCAGGAGGTTCCATGGAAGTCAATCTGAACGGCTATCACACCCTGATCGTGGCGGCCGTCGTCATGCTGGTCGGGCACTGGCTGGTCTTTCGGATCAAGTTCCTGTCCGCATTCAACATCCCGGAACCGGTCGCCGGCGGGCTGCTGGCGGCGCTGTTGATCACGGTACTCAACGCAGTGTTCGGCTTGAAGTTCCGGCTCAATACCGATTTGCAGACCACGTTCATGCTGATGTTCTTCGCCTCGATCGGACTGAGCGCGGACTTCAAGCGCCTCAAGGAAGGCGGCAAGCCGCTGGTCGTGCTGCTGTTGGTAGTGTCGGTGTTCATCGTGGTGCAGAACGTCATCGGCGTGGGCCTGGCATCGCTGCTCGGACTCAAGCCGCTGATCGGCCTGGTAGTGGGATCCATCACGCTGACCGGCGGCCACGGCACCGCCGGAGCCTGGGGGCCGGTGCTGGAGAGCAAGTACGGCATCACGGGAGCGACGACGCTGGGCATCGCCACGGCCACGTTCGGCCTGGTATTCGGAGGGCTGATCGGCGGACCGGTGGCACGCTATCTGATCCGCCAGCAACGGCGCCAGCCGCTGCCGCCGGCGCACGAACGCAGCAACGTGGATGCGATCTCCGGCACGCCGCGGCACGAGCAGGCAGACGAGAAGGAAGAAAAGCGGCGCCTGACGTTCGAGATCTTCGACCAGCCACGCCTGATCACGGCCTATGTCGCGATAGAAACGCTGGCCATGTTTGCCGCCTGCCTGACCAGCGCCGACCTGCTCAGCGCCTGGACGCGCGGCACCGCCATCGAACTGCCCACCTTCATCTGGGCGCTGGCCAGCGGCGTGGTGATCCGCAACGTGCTCACCCACATCTTCCATTTCGACATGTTCGACCGCGCCATCGACGTGTTCGGCAACGCTTCGCTGTCCTTGTTCCTGGCCATGGCACTGGTCAGCCTGCGCCTGTGGGAACTCGCTGATCTGGCCGGCCCGGTCTCCATCATCCTGGCGGTCCAGGTCGTGGTGATGATGCTCTACGCCAGCTACGTCACCTATCGCTTCATGGGCGCCGATTTCGACGCTGCCGTGGTAGCCGCCGGCCATTGCGGCTTCGGCCTGGGCGCCACGCCTACCGCGATTGCCAACATGCAAGCCATCACCGACCGCTTCGGCCCGTCACACAAGGCCTACCTGATCGTCCCGCTGGTCGGTGCGTTTTTCGTGGACCTGGTGAACGCCGCCATCCTGCAGATCTTCACCCAGGTGCCATTCCTGCATTGAGACCCGACAAGCGCCGTCTGCCTGGATTTCCTTACCCGGGAAAGAACGCCGGCCCCAGCGGCCGCAGCCGCAGCCCCGGCGCGAGGCGCTTCCAGGGGAAGGCTGCCGGGTCGGCGATCATCGGGCCCGGCGCGGCGGCGACCAGCACTTCGTGTGCGATCGGCGTGAAGTCGGCACGAAAATGCACCGAGCTCTTGTTCACCAGGATCGCCTGGCGCGTCGGCTCGATCCCGACGAAGCGGTACAGCGCCTGGTCGGCCAGTTGCGTCTTGCGGCTGGCGAGCACGATGCGCACGCCCTCGATCGCCAGACAGGCGCTCGGCCCGAGCGTCATGTCGGCGCCGCGCATGAAGGGGCCTTCACAGTGCACGCGCCCGTCCGAGAGCGCCTCGACCCGGTAGCCGGCCTGCAGCGGCGCGTCACCGGGGATGCCGGAGTGCCCGCCCAGCCCGAGGTGAATCGTGGCGCCGACGCCGGCGGCGTGCGCGGCGCGTGCGGCCTGCGGGTCGACCATCAGGCCGAGCGCCGCGTCGCGCGCCCCGCACGCGAGC
>JBDHRZ010000323.1:0-4164 GCA_039807845.1 Rhodoferax sp. | reverse complement strand
CTGGTTGCGCGCGTGCCCTACAAGGCGGCGATGGAGTTCCTGATGCTGGGTGCGCCGATGGGGGCACGACGTGCCTACGAACTGGGCATGGTCAACCGTGTCGTTCCCAAGGGAACCCAGCGTGAGGCAGCGCTGGAGATCGCGCAGCAACTCGCGGACCTGGCGCCCATGGTGTTGCGCACCATCAAGCGTGCGGCGCTGCAGACCTTGCCCAAGTCGCCGGCGGAGACGGCTTACCCGCAGATGGGCGAGTTGATCGGGCTGACGCAGAGCGAAGACTGCCAGGAAGGTGTGCGAGCCTTCAAGGAAAGGCGCAAACCGGTGTTTCAGGATCGATGAGCACCATGGGCAACCCCGCCGTGCCCGCCGTGGGCGCTGTGCCCCACGGCGCCGCGATCATCGATGCGCTGGCGGCAAGCGCGCCGGCGATTGCCGCGCTGCGCCGGCAGTTGCATGCGCAGCCCGAACTGTGCTACGAAGAATTCCAGACTGCCGATCTGGTGGCCGCGCAGTTGGGCCGCTGGGGGATCGCCGTCCACCGCGGGCTCGGCAAGACCGGTGTCGTGGGCAGCATCCAGGCCGGTACCTCGAAGCGCGCCATCGGCCTGCGCGCCGACATGGATGCCTTGCCGATGCAGGAGCACAACACCTTCGCGCATGCGTCGAAAGTGGCCGGCAAGATGCACGCCTGCGGCCATGACGGGCACACCGCCATGCTGCTGGCCGCGGCGCAGTACCTGGCGCAATCACGTAATTTCGACGGCACGGTGCACCTGATCTTCCAGCCGGCGGAAGAAGGCGGGGCCGGGGGCCGGGCCATGATCGAGGATGGCTTGCTCGAGCTCTTCCCGATGCAGGAGGTCTACGGCATGCACAACTGGCCCGGCATGCCGGTCGGGCAACTCGCAGCCAGCCCCGGGCCAGTGATGGCCTCCTACAACACGTTTCGCATCCTGATCGCGGGCAAGGGCTGCCATGCGGCGCTGCCGCACCTCGGGCTCGACCCGGTGCCGGTCGCGGCGCAGCTGATCACGGCTTTCCAGACCATCCTGACGCGCAACAAGAACCCGCTCGAAGGCGCCGTGCTGTCGGTCACCAACGTGCACGCCGGCGAGGCCACCAACGTGGTGCCCGACACCTGCGAGATGACCGGCACCGTGCGTACCTTCTCGGCAGCGGTGCTCGACCTGATCGAGGAGCGCATGCACGCGATCTGTGCCGGCGTCGGCAGCGCGTTCGGTGTCGCGTGCGAGTTGCAGTTCACCCGCACCTATCCGGCCACCGTGAACCACGCCGGGCCGGCGGCGCTCGCGCGCGAGGTCATGATCGGCATCGTGGGCGCGCAGCAGGTGGTCGAGCAGCAGCCCGCGATGACCGCGGAAGACTTTGCCTTCATGCTCGAAGCGTTGCCGGGCTGTTATGCCTTCATCGGCAACGGCGAGGGCGGCCACCGCGACCGCGGCCACGGCGCCGGGCCGTGCATGCTGCACAACGCCAGCTACGACTTCAATGACGCACTGATCCCGCTGGGCGCGACCTATTGGGTGCGTCTGGCCGAGCGGCTGCTGGCACCAGCCGCCTGAGAGCCTGGGCGCAGCCCTGGCCATCGTGCACACGACGTACGGGTTTGCCGATGGCGTGTCCAGTCGGCGCAGCCTCGTGCAGTGCGGATGCTGCAGTGGCGGGGCTACCGGCGCGTGTGCAGGAGGTCCGGCTGTCTGGGCTGGTGCGGTTCAGGCTGCCTGCATCTGCTGGAGCCGCGCGCGCAACTCCCCCGCCGCGCAGGCCAGCTTGATGCGCCCGCGCTCGACCACCACGGCGCGGTCGGCCACGGGCAGCGCGATGTCGATGTGCTGCTCGACGATCACGATCGCCGTGCCCTTGGCGGCCCAGCGCTTCAGGAAGCCCAGGATGGGTGGCATGAGCGCCTGCGCCAGGCCGAGCGAGGGTTCGTCGCTGAGCAGCACGCGCGGCTGCGCCACGAACGCCTGACCGAGTGCGAGGATCTGCTGCTGGCCGCCGCTCAGGTCGCGCGCGGGCTGGGACAGACGCTGCTGGAGGATCGGGAACACCTCGAACACCTCGTCCACCGCCTGCCGGAAGCCGCTGCGGTCGCGGCGCAGCGCCGCGCCCAGGCGCAGGTTGTCCCAGACCGAGATTTCGGGGAATACGCGGTGGCCGTCGAGTACCAGGCGCAGCCCCAGGCGCGCGATGTCCTCGGGCTTCATGCCGCCGATCTCGCGGCCGTCGAGCCGGATCGAGCCCTGGTAGGGGCGCAGCAGGCCGCCGATGGTGCGCAGCAGCGTGGACTTGCCCGCGCCGTTGTCGCCCACCACGAGCAGGATCTCGCCGGCCTGCACGCCGAGCGAGACGTCGCGCAGCACCGGCACGTTGCCGTAGCCCGAATGCAGGTTGGTGATCTCAAGCATGGACTGGCTGCACGAAGAGCTTGCGCACCGACGGATGGTCGTCGATCTCGGCGCGCGCGCCGTTTGCCACCACCTTGCCGAACTCCAGCACGGTGATGGTGTCGGCAATGCCCCAGACCAGGTCCAGGTCGTGCTCGACCAGTACGATGGTGGTGCCGAGGTCGTCACGCAGACGCGTGAGCAGCGTCTTGAACTGCGCGCGTTCCTGTGGTGAGAGGCCGGCCGCCGGTTCATCGAGCAGCAGGACGTCGGCGCCGGTGAGCACCACGCGCATCAGTTCGACCAGCCGGCGCTGCCCGTGCGGCACCAGTTCCACGCTGCGCCCGGCGAGCGCGGACTGCAGTGCCGCGGCCGCATCGCTGGCCGCCCCGACGGCGCTGCGGCGCGCGTCCAGCCCGACCTGCACGTTGCCCCACAGGTCCATGGCGGAGAAGATGCGCGGCTGCTGGAACGTGCGCCCCAGCCCCAGGCCGACGATGCGGTGCGCCGGCATGCGTGCGATCTCGCTGCCGGCCACGCGCAGGCTGCCGGCGTCCAGGCGCTGGAAGCCGCTGAGCATGTTGAGCAGCGTGGTCTTGCCCGAACCGTTGGCGCCCACCAGCCCGTGGATCTGGCCGCGGCGCACGCGAAAGTCCACCTCGTCGAGCGCCACCACCGCACCGTAGGCCTTGCGGCCGTGTTGCAGTTCGATCGCCCAGCCCTCGCGCTGGGTGGGTGCACCGGCGGCTGGCTGTGCGCGCGCCACCTGCAGCAGCGTGTCCAGGCCCAGTTGCAGTTCGGGCCCGGCGCCGCGGTTCTGGCGGCGCCAGCGCACGTAGCTGCCGACGATGCCGTCCGGAAGCGCGAGCATCACCAGCAGCGCAGCCACGCCGTAGGCGAGCAGGCGGTAGTGGTTGAGTTCGGCCAGCAGGATGTTGGGCAGCAGGTACAGCACCCAGACGCCGACCACCGGCCCGAGGATCTGGCCGCGCCCGCCGACGATCACCGCCAGGAAGAACAGGATCGAGGTGTCCAGGTGGAACGCCACCGGGCTGATGAAGCCCACCACCGGCGCATACAGTGTGCCCGCCACGCCGGCGCCAGTGGCCGCGAGCACGAACGCCACGAAACGCATCAAGCCCGGCGAGACGCCGAGCGACTGCGCCGCCTCCGGGCTGATTGCCGCCACCTGCAGTCGCCGGCCCAGCACGGTGCGCCGCAGCGCCACGTGTGTGGCCAGCGCCGCGCAGGCGAGCAGGCTCACCAGCAGCGTGATCGGCGAGAGTCCGAGCACGCTGCGTGCGTGCCAGGCCGCGAAGTCGAGCGTGATGCCGTTCACGCCGTTGGTGAACCGGTTGAAGGCCACCAGCATTTCAGGGAACACGGTGGCCGCGCTCAGGGTGACGAAGCCCAGGTAGTAACCCTGCACACGCAGCGCCGGGAGCGCGTACAGGAAGCCGGCGACCACGGCAGCGAGCACGCCGATCGCGGACGCGACGCCATAGGGCAGTCCGGCACCCTGCGCGCAGATGGCGGCCGCGTATGCCGCCACACCCAGGATCGCGCCCTGGCCGAACGAGCTCTGGCCGGCGTCGTGCATGAGCAGGTTCTGGAACACTGCCGCGATGATGAAGAGGTTGACCAGCTGGAAGCTGAGCGTCCAGTAGTCGTCGCGCAACCAGTCGGGCAGCAGGCCGCTGGCGAGCACGAGCAGGCAGGCGGCGATCAGCTGGCGTGTGTCGCCGTCCGCCAGGCG
>JBDHRZ010000322.1:0-4178 GCA_039807845.1 Rhodoferax sp. | reverse complement strand
TCGAAGCGGCGCAGCGCATCCCAGACCAGCGTGTCGAATCCCTTCTGCGACGGCTGGGCCACGCCCGGCAGCGCGCCCAGCACCGAACTGCGGTGCCGCGCCAGTCCCTCGAGGTCGAGCACCTGCGCGCCGGCACACTGCAGCGCGTGCAGCAGGCGCGTCTTGCCCGAACCGGTGGTGCCGCAGATCACCTGGTATGAGAACCGTCCGGCCAGCCGATCCGTGTCGGCCAGCATCGCCGCGCGAAAGGCCTTGTAGCCGCCCTGCAGCAGGTGCACCTGAAAGCCGATCTGGTCGAGCACCAGTGCCAGCGCGCCGCTGCGCTGGCCGCCGCGCCAGCAATACAGCAGCGGACGCCAGTTCCTGGGCTGCTCCATGCAGTGCCGTTCGATGTGATCGGCAATGTTGCGCGCGGCCATTGCTGCGCCCATCTTGCGCGCCTCGAAGGCGCTGACCTGTTTGTAGACGGTGCCGACTTCGTGGCGCTGCGCGTCGCCGAGCGTCGGCCAGTTGATCGCACCCGGTAGGTGGTCGAGCGCGTATTCCGCTTCGCTGCGCGCGTCGACGATGCAGTCGAACCGGTCCAGCCGATCCAGCAGCGTTGCTGCCTCCACCGGGGTCAGGCTCATCGCAACAGCTTTCGCAGTGCCGGCCAGACATTGGCCAGCAGGATGGTCTGCGCCTGCTCGTTTGGGTGGATCCGGTCGCCCTGGAACAGCCGCGTCGGGTCTTCGCCGTCGGCCACGCCCTTGAGCAGGAAGGGCACCAGGCCGGCGCCGTGCGTGCGGGCCACCTGTTCGAACAGGCCGGCAAATCTGCTCGCGTAGGCGCTGCCATAGTTGGGGGGCACCTGCATGCCCACCAGCAGCACTTTGGCCCCGGAACGTTGCGCCAGCACGGTCATCTCGGTGAGATTGTCCTGCGTGAGTTCCAGCGGCAGTCCGCGCAGTGCGTCGTTGCCGCCGAGTTCGATCACCACATGGCTGGGCTTGTGCTGTGCGAGCAGGCCGGGCAGGCGGCTGCGTCCGCCGGAGGTGGTGTCGCCGCTCACGCTGGCGTTGACCACGTGTGCCGGCACCGATTCGGCCTGCAGGCGTTCCTGCAGCAGCGCGACCCAGCCGCTGCCTCGGCGCAGCCCGTATTCGGCGCTGAGCGAGTCGCCCAACACCAGGATGATCGGGCGCGCGGTTGTGGCTTTGCCGCGACCGGTGGGGGCATTTGACGCGGCGGCGGGTGCTGCACAATAGCCCGCGGCGCCGGCTGCGACAGCCGCCACGATACAGTTTCTTCGATTCAAGGATTCCTGCCTTTCATGCCCGACAGCCTTGCCGAGCCCATCATCGCGGTCGAACACCTCTGCAAGTCGGTGACCGATTCGACCGGGACACTGGAGATTTTGCGCGATATCCACTTCACGCTGGCGCCCAGGGAAACCGTCGCGATCGTCGGCGCGTCGGGTTCCGGCAAGAGTACCCTGCTGTCGATCCTGGCCGGCCTGGACACGCCCACCCGTGGCACGGTGCGCCTGGCCGGGCAGGATTTGTTTGCGCTCGACGAGGACCAACGCGCGGCGCTGCGTGCCGACCGGATCGGCTTCGTGTTCCAGGGTTTCCAGTTGATGGGCAACCTCACGGCACTGGAAAACGTCATGCTGCCGCTCGAACTCGTCGGCCGGCGCGACGCGCGCAAGGCAGCCGCGGCGATGCTCGCACGCGTCGGCCTGTCCGCCCGGCTGGGTCATTACCCGAAGGTGCTCAGTGGCGGCGAACAGCAGCGCGTCGCGCTGGCCCGTGCATTCGTGGTGCAGCCCGTGCTGCTGCTGGCCGACGAGCCTACCGGGAGCCTGGATTTCGCGACCGGCCAGACCATCATGGAATTGATGTTCGCGCTCAATGCCGAATTGGGCACGACGTTGGTACTCGTCACGCACGACCAGGCGATCGCGCAGCGCTGCAACCGGCGCATCACCATCGAGGCCGGGCGCATCGTCGAGCCGGTGCCCGCGTGAGCGCAAGGGCGCGCACCAGCAGGGTTGCCCGCCTGGCCGCGGGATAATTGCAGACATGTCCAGCCCGAAGATCGCGTTCGGTTTTCATGCCGTTGGCGTGCGCCTGCGCACCGCACCGCAATCCATCGTCGAATTGCACGTGGATGCGAGCCGGCGCGACGCGCGCATGCGCCAGTTCGTGGAACGCGCGGCCGCCTGCGGCGTGCGCCTGATCGAGTCCGACGGTCTGCGCCTGTCCAGGCTGTGCGGCAGCCACGGGCATCAAGGCGTCGTCGCGCGGGTGCAGCCATTGCCACAGTCCGGCTCGCTGGACGAATTGCTGGAGCAACTGGAGGGTTCCGCGGCCGGGTCATCGCCCGCGCAACCCCCTGCGCCGTTGCTGCTGGTGCTCGACGGCGTGACCGATCCACACAATCTGGGCGCCTGCCTGCGGGTGGCCGATGGCGCGGGCGTGCATGCGGTGATCGCGCCCAGGGACCGTGCCGTGGGCATCAATGCCACCGTGGCGAAGGTGGCCAGCGGAGCGGCCGACACGGTGCCGTACTTCATGGTGACGAACCTGGCGCGCACGCTGACTGAACTCAAGGAGCGCGCGATCCGGGTCATCGGCACCAGCGACAGTGCCGGGCGCTCGCTCTACCAGGCGGACCTGCGCCAACCGGTGGCGTTGGTGCTGGGCGCCGAAGGCGCGGGCATGCGCCAACTCACGGCGCGGACCTGCGACGAACTGGTGCACATTCCCATGCGCGGCGCGATCGAAAGCTTGAACGTCTCGGTTGCGAGCGGCATCTGCCTGTACGAGGCGTTGCGCCAGCGCAGCCTGTGAACGCGCCCAACCCGGCCTTCGCCAAGCTCGCCGAGGGGGTGTGAGGAAGCTTGGGAGCGACCCTGCGTTTCGTCATGAACTGCCCGGCCCGTGGGCGAGGCGCGGCATCGTGCGCGGATGGCAGCCGGACTACACCAGCCCGAAGGCACCCAGCAGTGCCCCGCCGGCCAGCAGCCACAACAGGTGGATGCGCGTGCGCCAGACGACGAGGGTGCTCAACCCGGTCAAGAGCCAGAGGCGCCAGGCCTGCGTGGATGGGCCCATCGACGACGCCAGCAGCCAGGCAGTGGCCAGCAGCAGGGCGATCACGATCGGTGCCATGGCCAGTTTGAAGGCGCGCACCAGGCGCAGCTCACGATTGCGCTGCGCCCACTGGCTGGCCGAGTAGGTCAGCACGGCACTGGGCAGCATCACGCCGACCATGGCGACCAGCAGACCCAGCAAGGCCATCGGCCAGCCGCCGTTGTTGTTGAGGCCGATGTTCCAGCCGAACAGCGCGATGAACAGGACGTTGGGGCCAGGGGCCGCCTGGGCCAGGGCGATGCTGGAGGCAAACTGGGGGTCGGACAACCACCCATGCTGGACGACCAGGAAGCGGTGCATGTCCGGCGCGAGCATGATCGCGCCACCGATCGCCAGCAGCGACAGCGACAGGAAGTGGCTGAACAACTGCAGCCACTCATGCCACCCGAACGCCAGGCTAGGCATGACTTGTTTCGCCCTGCGCGCTGCGCTGCGAACGCCTTGGGATCGGCCTCATCTATCCCTTCGCCAGTTGATACCAGGCCCAGGCCCAGGCGGGCAGGCCGAGCCCGGGCAGCACCCAGACCAGGGGCAGGTGGAGCAGGCCGACGCCGACGAATGCGGCCAGGGCGAGCAGGGCGCATACGGTCTTGCCCATCGGATTCTGGCGCAGGGCTGCGGCGAGCTTCAGGCCGGTGGCGGCAATCAGGCCGGCAGCGACTGCAGCCAGGCCCCGCAGTGCGGCCTGGGCGGCGGCATGGTCGGCGATGCCGGCGAACAGGGCCGCCAGCACGACCACGACGATGGTCGGCAGGCCGAGGATGCCGGCCAGCGCGGCGAGCGCTCCGCGCAGGCCGAAATGGCGCCCACCGATCATGAGGGACAGGTTGACCACGTTGGGGCCCGGCAGGATCTGGGCGACGGCCCAGTCGACGAACTCCTCCGGCGTGAGCCACTGCTTCTTCTCGACCAGTTCTCGCTGGATCACGGCCAGCACGCCACGGCCCAGGACCGTGATGAACGCGTACGCCAGGATGATGTAGGGGATGCCCAACATGATGTCGACGACCCGCATCGACAAGGTGTCGGTCAACCCGCCGA
>JBDHRZ010000321.1:0-4202 GCA_039807845.1 Rhodoferax sp. | reverse complement strand
TCTTCCGGCTTCTCGTAGCTGGCGGCCAGTTCTTCGACCTGGGCGCGGATCTGCTCCGGCTTGGCCTGCAGGTCGTTGGCCTTGACCAGCTCGGCCACCACCAGGCCCAGGCGCACGCGCTGCTCGGCCTGCGGGCGGAAGCCGTCCTCGGGGATCGGCAGCTTCTCGACGTCCTTGATGCCGCGCGCCTTAAGGTCGGCCCGGGCCGACTGCACCATGCGGTCGAGTTCGGCCTGCACGCTGGAATTGGGGATGTCGAGCTCGGCCTTGGCGACCAGCGCGTCCATCACCGCCTGCTTGTTGCGCTGGTTGAGGCGGAACTTCACCTCGCGCTCGAGGTTCTTGCGGATGTCGGCGCGCAGGCCTTCGACGGTGCCGTCCTTGACGCCGAGCGACTTGGCCAGCTGCTCGTTCACTTCGGGCAGGTGGGCGGCCTCGATCTTGTTGACGGTGACCAGGAAGTCGGCCGTCTTGCCGGCCACGTCCTTGCCGTGGTAGTCGGCCGGGAAGGCCAGCGGGAAGGTCTTGCTTTCGCCGACCTTCATGCCGCGCACGGCATCCTCGAACTCCTTGAGCATCTGCCCCTCGGCGATGACGAACTGGAAGTCCTCGGCCTTGCCGCCTTCGAACGGCTCGCCGTCGATCTTGCCGGCGAAGTCGACGCTGACGCGGTCGCAGTCCTCGGCCGGCGCATCCTTGGCGCGCTGGGCGAAGCTGCGGCGCTGCTTGCGCAGGATCTCGAGCGTGCGGTCGATCGCCTCGTCGCCGACGTCGGCCGACAGCTTCTCGATTTCGGCGGCGGACAGGTCGCCGAGCTTGACATCGGGGAACACCTCGAACACGGCGTCGAACGCCATCTGCCCCTCGGGCGCGCCGTCCTTCTCGGTGATCGTCGGCTGGCCGGCCACCCGCAGATTGGCTTCGTTGGCGGCGTTGAAGAAGGCCTCACCGACCTTGTCGTTCATCACCTCGTACTGCACCGAATAGCCGTACTGGCGTGCCACCACGCTCAGCGGCACCTTGCCGGGGCGAAAGCCGTCCATCTTGACGGTGCGGGCCAGCTTGCGCAGGCGGGCGTCGACCTCGCTCTGGATGGTCTCGACCGGCAGCGTGAGCGTCATCTTGCGCCCGAGCTTTTCAAGGGTTTCCACGTTCACGGCCATGGGGTTCTCGCTTCCTAAGTTGTGATGGGTGGTGCGCGGGGGGGGACTCGAACCCCCACACCATTGCTGGCGTCAGGACCTAAACCTGGTGCGTCTACCAATTTCGCCACCCGCGCACGGCGTTTCAAATGACGCGGGCGGATCGCGCGTGGCGAGCCGCCCGTCGGATTCTGGCGAACCGGCTATTTTAGCTTGCCGACGCCCGCCCGCTCGCGGTCGCTGGCGCCGGGTTTTCCCGCGCCGGCGGCCTGACGCGAAACCAGGCCGCGTACATGGCCGGCAGCGCCAGCAGCGTGAGCGCGGTGGCGACGATCAAGCCGCCCATGATGGCGACCGCCATCGGGCCCCAGAACACGCTGCGCGACAGCGGCACCATGGCCAGCACGGCCGCCGCCGCCGTCAGCACGATCGGCCGCAGCCGGCGCACCGCCGCCTCGACGATGGCATCCCAGGTCGGCACGCCGCGCTCGCGGTCCTTCTCGATCTGGTCGATCAGGATCACCGAGTTGCGCTGAATCATCCCCATCAGCGCGATCACCCCGAGCAGCGCCACGAAGCCGAACGGCCGGTTCAGCAGCAGCAGCGCCGCCGCCACGCCCGCGATGCCCAGCGGCCCGGTGATGAACACCAGCAGCGCGCGGCTGAACGAGTGCAGCTGCAGCATCAGCAGCGTGAAGGTGATGAACAGCATGGCCGGAATGCCAGCCGCGATCGACGACGACCCCTTGCTGCTTTCCTCCACCGCGCCGGCCACTTCGATGCGGTACGCCGACTGGCCAGCCGCATGCCAACGCGCCTGCATCGCCTGCAGCTCGGGCTGCAGCGCGAAGGTCACGGTGGCGCCCTGCAGGCCCTCGGCGACGTCGGCGTTGACCGTGATTGCGTAGTCGCGGTTCTCGCGCCACAGCACGCCGGACTCCCAGTCGAACACCGGGCGCGCAATCTGCGTGAGCGGAATCGACTGGCCGCTCGCCGTCGGCAGGTAGGTGTCGGCCAGGTCGGTGATGGCGTCGCGCTCGGCCAGCGGCTGGCGCAGCACGATGTCGATCAGCTTGTCGCCCTCGCGGAACTGCCCGATGGTGCTGCCGGCCAGCAGCGTGCGCCCGGCCTGCGCGATCGACTGGCTGCTGACGCCGAGCGCGCGCGCCTTGGCCTGGTCGATCTCCAGCCGCACCACCTTGACCGATTCGTTCCAGTTGTCGTTCACGCCGCGCGTGTTGGGGTGCGCCTGCAGCGCGGCCCGCACCTCGTCGGCGCGCGCACGCAGCGTGGCCGGGTCGGGCCCCAGCACGCGGAACTGCACTGGGTAGGCCACCGGCGGCCCGTTGGGCAGGAATTTCACGCGCGCGCGCACCTCGGGAAATTCGCGCGCCAGCAGCACCGCCAGGTCAAGCCGCAGCCGGTTGCGCTCAGCCAGGTCCTGCGCCACCACGATCAGCTGCGCCACGTTGCTCTGCGGAAAGATCTGGTCGAGCGGCAGATAAAAACGCGGCACGCCCGAGCCGACCCAGGCGGTGACGCCGCGCACGCCCGGCTCGCCGCGCAGGCGCGCCTCGACGCGGCGAGCGACCTCCTCGGTGGCGACGAAGGCGGTGCCTTCAGGCGCCCACAGGTCGACCAGGATTTCCGGCCGCACCGAATCCGGGAAGAACTGCTGCTGCACGCGCGTCATGCCGAACAGGCCGAGGCCGAACACCAGCACCGTGGCGCCGATGGTCAGCCAGCGGTGCGCCACGCACCAGCTCACCGCGGCGCGAAAGCGGTTGTAGAACGGCGTGTCGAACAGCTCGTGCGGCTCTTCGGTCACCGGCACGCCGCGGTTGAGCGCCTCGGCGCGCGCCGCCTGCACGTGCGGCGGCAGGCGCAGCAGCCAGGCGCCCAGGTAGGGCACGAACACCACCGAGGCCACCCAGCTGACCAGCAGCGCCACCACCGTGACGGCGAAGATGGCGAAGGTGTACTCGCCGGTCATCGACTTGGCCAGACCGATCGGCAGAAAACCCACCGCCGTGATGAGCGTGCCGGTCAGCATGGGAATGGCGGTGATCTCGTAGGCGAAGGTGGCGGCGCGCAGCTTGTCGTAGCCTTCCTCCAGCTTGCGCACCATCATCTCGACCGCGATGATGGCGTCGTCCACCAGCAGGCCCAGGGCGATGATCAGCGAGCCGAGCGAGATCTTGTGCAGCCCGATGCCCCAGTAGTGCATGGCCAGGAAGGTCACCGCCAGCACCAGCGGAATGGTGATGCCGACCACCAGGCCCGGGCGCACGTCGAGCGTCCAGCGGCGCCACAGCGGGTGCCGGCCAGGGCGCTTGTGCAGCCCGAGCGACAGAAAGCTCACCGCCAGCACGATCACCACCGCCTCGATCAGCACCTTGACGAATTCGTTGATCGAGCTGGCCACCGCGCCCGGCTGGTCCTGGATCTGCGCCAGCGACACGCCCAGCGGCAGGGTGCGCTCGATCTGTGCCGAGGCTTCGCGCAGGCCCTTGCCGAGCGCGATGATGTCGCCGCCCTTGGCCATCGACACGCCGAGCGCGATCACTTCGCGGCCGTCGTGGCGCACCTTGACCTGCGGCGGGTCGACGTAGCCGCGGGTGACGCTGGCGATGTCGCCCAGGCGCAGCTGGCGACCGTTGGGAGCGCGGATCGGCATCGCGCGCAGCTGCTCGAGGTCGTTGAACTGGCCCGCCACGCGCACCTGCACCACGTCGAGCGGCGTCTGCACGGCGCCGGCCGACTCGACCGCGTTCTGCGACCCGAGCTGGCCCAGCACCTGGCCCATGTCCAGGCCGAGCTGGGCCAGGCGCTTCTGCGAGATCTCGACGTGGATCTTCTCGTCCTGCACGCCGAACAGCTCGACCTTGGCGACGTCCTTCACGCGCAGCAGGCGCTGGCGCGCATCGTCGGCGAAGGTCTTCAGCTCGGCCGGCGAAAAGCCCTCGCCCGACAGCGCGTAGATGACGCCGTAGACGTCGCCGAAGTCGTCGTTGAAGAACGGCCCCTGCACACCCGCGGGCAGCGTCTGGCCCATGTCGC
>JBDHRZ010000320.1:0-4208 GCA_039807845.1 Rhodoferax sp. | reverse complement strand
GGCCGGTGCTCTTGGGCGGTGCCTTGGCCAGGTAGGGTTCGGCGAGCAGGCGCTGCAGCAGGGGTGCGTGCACCGAGCCGCTGGCAGCCCAGGCGCCATCGCCATCGAACGGTGTGCCGAGGTGAAGCATGGACCAGTGGTCCATCAGGGCGTTGCCGGGACCGCAGTCGAAACCGAGCAAGGTCGCAGGCGCCGCGCCGCCGCCTAGCAGGTCGCCCGGGCTGGCAGGTGCGGGGTCGGCCGTGCCATCGCCTGACCGCCTGTCGCCGCTTGCGTGCGGCAATACCGTGAGGTTGGCGATGCCGCCGATGTTGAGCACGCAGGTGGGTTGTGTCGTCTGGCCGAACACCGCCTGGTGGAAGGCCGGCACGAGCGGCGCGCCTTGCCCGCCCGCGGCCACGTCGCGGCTGCGAAAGTCGGCCACCACGTCGATGCCGGTCCATTCGGCCAGCAGGGCCGGGTTGTTGAGTTGCACCGTATAGCCGTTTGCGTCGAATTCCTGCGGCCGGTGGCGGATGGTCTGGCCGTGCGCGCCGATGGCCTGCACTGCCTCGGCCGGAGTGCCGGATGCATCCAGCAGGCGCTGCACGACCTGCGCATAACGGCGTGCCAGCCCATTGGCGGCGAGTGCACAGCGGTGCACTTCGTTTGCGCCCGGCGTGTTGAGGGCAAGCAGCTCGGCCGCGAATGGTGCATCGAACGCCAGGTGCACGTGTTCCAGCACCCTGGGCGACGCGCGTGACAGATCGACCAGCACGCCGTCCACCCCATCGAGCGAGGTGCCCGACATCAGGCCGATGAATAGTGCAGTGTTTCGCACTGTTTGGTACCTGTCGCGAGCCACCAGACCGCCAGATCGGTCACGCCCGGCGCTGCTGTCCGGTCGCCTTGACTGGCCGACGCGCCGTGCGCGGCACGCGCCCGTCGATGGTCCTGGAAATCCCCGCAGCGGTTTCCAGGATGATGGCCTATTCGAAGCTGACCTTGCCGATCGTGGCGGCGGCTGCGAGCTGGATGCGTGCCATGGAGGCTTCGCGGTCGAACGCCGCCTTGGCGGCGGCGGACAGCGGGACCGACTCGTTGTTCTGGGCGATCGTGAGCGGATCGTGGTGGACGCCGTTGACGCGGAACTCGAAATGCAGGTGCGGGCCCGTGGCCCAGCCGGTGGCACCCACCGCGCCGATCTTCTCGCCTTGCTCGACTTTCTCGCCGCGATGCACGAAAACCTGGCTCATGTGCGCGTAGACCGTGGTGTTCTTGTTGCGGTGCGAGATGTAGACCACGTTGCCGTAGCCGTTCTGCCAACCTGCGAATTCGACCACCCCGTCGCCGACGGTGCGCACAGGCGTGCCGGTCGGGCTGGCGTAGTCGATGCCCAGGTGGGCGCGCCAATCCTTCTTGATCGGATGCAGGCGCATCGCAAAGCCGCTGGAGACGCGGGTGAACTCGAGCGGCGAGGTGAGGAAGCTGCGCCGCATGCTCTGGCCATCGAGCGCGTAGTAGCTGCCCTTCGCGCCGGGCTCCTTGAACCACATCGCCTGCAGCGTCTTGCCGTTGTTCACGAACTCGGCGCTCAGCACGCGCCCGCTGCGCAGCGGCTCGCCGTCGCCTTCGAGCGTTTCGTAGACGATGGAGAAGCGGTCCCCCTTGCGCAGCGCGCGGCGAAAGTCGATGTCACCGGAGAATATCTCGGCCATCTGGATGGCGACCGGGTCCGGAATGCGCGACTCGTCGGTGGCCGCAAACAGCGAGGACTGGATCACGCCGCTGACCAGGCGCGACGAGGCCACCAGCGGAGCCGTCTCCAGGCGCGACGCAAAACCCTTGCCGGTCTGCTCGACCACCAGGCGGCGAAAGCTGCCGTCGTCGTCCGGTGCCCAGCGCGCGGACAGGCGCAGCAGCAGGTTGTCGTCGCTGGCCTCGACACGCACGTTGCGGCCGGCGCGCCCGAGCAGCGCCTGACGCGCCAGCGCATCGGAGCGCAGGAACGCCGACGCGGCCGGGTCGACGATGCCCAGGCGCCTGAGCAGGCTGTCGGCGCTGTCGCTGGAGCGGGTCAGGTCGGAGCGATACAGCCGCATGCTGCTCTCGGCCAGCGCGTCGATCTGCGCCTGCACGGGCAGCGGTTCGACCGATTCGGTGACCTGGGAGATGGTGAGATCCGCGGCCTCGGGCGCCAGCGATGCAACGGCCAGCGAACCAGCGCCGAGCAGCAGGGCGGCGAGCGCCGCGGTGATTCTTTTTGGGTGCCGCGCGACTGCGCGGCCTGTAGCAGTGCAGATTGCTCCCGCTACGGCAAGCGTACCGTAAGTCAAATCGGGTTCCCCAACGTTGTTGTTGTCGGCCAGGGCCTTGCACTACCCTCGCCGTGCCCTTGGCGCAGCATAGAATCGGGCGCCAGGAAAAATGGGGCATTATATCGACGCCCCCCTGTCGGACAAGCGACGAAAGCGACATGAAATGGTCGCGCCAGCCACGAGAGCGACATGCAAGCAACCCCCGAGACCGACATTGCCATGACCGACGAGGTCCGTGCCGCGCTGGCGGTGAGCCTGCGCGGTTGCGAGGAATTGCTGCCGCAGCAGGAATGGGTGCGCAAGCTGGCGCGATCGCAGGCCAGCGGTGAGCCGCTGCGCATCAAGCTCGGGCTCGATCCGACCGCGCCGGACATCCACGTCGGGCATACGGTGGTGCTCAACAAGATGCGCCAGTTGCAGGACCTCGGCCACACCGTGATCTTCCTGATCGGCGACTTCACCAGCATGATCGGCGACCCGTCGGGCCGCAACGCGACGCGCCCGCCGCTGTCGCGCGCGCAGATCGAGGAGAACGCGCAGACCTACTACCGGCAGGCGTCGATGGTGCTCGATCCGGCGCGCACCGAGATCCGATACAACAGCGAGTGGAGCGATCCGCTGGGTGCGCGCGGCATGATCGAACTGGCCTCGCGTTACACGGTGGCGCGCATGATGGAGCGCGACGACTTCGCGCGGCGCTTTCAGGAGGGCCGCTCGATCAGCGTGCACGAGTTCCTCTACCCGCTGATGCAGGGCTACGACAGCGTCGCGCTGCGCTCCGACCTGGAACTCGGCGGCACCGACCAGAAGTTCAACCTGCTGGTCGGGCGCCACCTGCAGGCCGAGTATGGCCAGGAGCCGCAGTGCATCCTGACCATGCCGCTGCTCGAGGGGCTCGATGGCGTGGAGAAGATGTCCAAGAGCAAGAACAACTACATCGGCATCACGGAAGACGCCAATACCATGTTCGCCAAGGTGCTGAGCATCTCGGACGTGCTGATGTGGCGCTGGTACACCTTGCTGAGTTTTCGCACCGAAGCACAGATCGCCGCGCTGCGCGCCGAGGTCGAGGCGGGCCGCAATCCGAAGGACGCCAAGGTGGCGCTGGCGCGCGAGCTCACCACGCGCTTTCATTCGGCTGCCGCGGCGGACGCCGCCGAACGCGATTTCATCAACCGCGCGCATGGGGGCATTCCGGACGAGATCCTCGGCCTCAGCCTGGCGCTGGAAGGCGGTGCGCCGGTGGGCATCGGCAAGCTGCTCAAGCTCGCCGGGCTGACTGCCTCCAGCGGCGAAGGCAACCGCCTGATCGATGGCGGCGGCGTGCGCATCGACGCGCAGACGGTGAGCGACAAGGGCTTGAAGATCGGTGCCGGCAGCTACGTGCTGCAGGTCGGCAAGCGCAAGTTCGTGCGCGTGACGCTGGCCTGAACACCCTCGGTCCTGGCTTCGCCCGGCCGACGAGGGGGTGTTCCCCATTGGCCGACAATGCCGCGCATGGTGCGATTCGTTCCCAGCCGCTTCCTGACTCCCGAGCACCTGCTGCGCGTCTCGGTGGTGGTGGCGGTCGTCACCATCGTCCTCAAGACGCTGGCCTGGTACGTGACCGATTCGGTCGGTCTGCTGTCGGATGCGATGGAATCGTTCGTCAACCTGGCCAGCGCCCTGTTTGCGCTGCTGATGGTGACCATCGCGAGACGTCCGGCGGACGCCGATCACCCGTATGGGCACCACAAGGCGGAGTATTTCTCCTCGGGCTTCGAGGGCATCCTGATCATCGGCGCGGCCGGCGGCATCATCTGGGCGGCCGGTCATCGCATGTTCGATCCGCAGCCGCTGACGTCCGTCGGCTGGGGCCTGGCGCTGGCCGTGGTCAGCTCGGCGCTCAACGGCCTGCTTGCCTGGGTCATG
>JBDHRZ010000319.1:0-4213 GCA_039807845.1 Rhodoferax sp. | reverse complement strand
GGCCACCGGCAGCATGGCCAGCGCCACCGGCGAAGCGGTCGGGCCGACGGCGATGTCGACCTTGTCGTCGGCGTAGGCGGCGGCGAGCAGGCTCTTGCCCACGTCGGGCTTGCCCTGGTCGTCCTTCTCGATCACCACCAGCTTCTTGCCGGCCACCTGCATGCTGCCGCCGGTGGCATAGTCCAGTCCCATCTGGAAGCCGACGATGGTCTGCTTCGCGTAGGCCTCCAGCGGCCCGGTCTTGCTGGCGATGAGCGCGATGCGAATTTCCTTCGCCTGGGCCTGGGCGGCCAGCGGCGCAATGGTAGCCAGGGTGGCGGCAGCGACGGCGGCCAGCGCGAAGATGTTGCGGCGATGCATGTGAAGGGCTCCAGTGTGACGAGGGGTTCGGCGGCGCCGGCGCCTCGACGAGATCCCGAGGCACAAGCCACTGATCCGTGGCCAGTCCCGGGCGAACGGGGATGGCGCCATGAACCGGCCGCGGGGAATTCTATCCCTGGCCTGCCTCGGCACTGCAGCAGACATGAATCGTGCGATCCATGGCAGCGCAGGCTCAACCCGGTGGCAGATCGTCGGATTTCACCGGCGGCGCAAGCCGATAGCTCGCTGGCGTGCGACTCAGCTTGACCGGCGCCCCCAGGCCCGTGTACTGCTCGCCCACGCGCACGATCATCTCGCGGTGCGCGGTGTGCGGGTGCTGCAGCGCAGCGCGCACGGACAGCACGGGCGCGCACGGCACGCCGATGTCCATCAGCGCCTGCGCGAGTCGCGGGCCATCCTGCGCCGCCAGCAGACCGACCAGCAACTGTCGCAGCGCGGCACGGTTGGTGGAACGCGCGCCGGCCGTCGCGAAATCCGCCTCTCGCGCCAGTTCGGGCCGGCCCAGATGCTGGCAGAACAGGCCGAACTGACGGTCGTTGCCCACCGCGAGGAAGATCGGCGCAGTGCGAGTGGGAAACGCGTCGTAGGGATAGATGTTGGGGTGCGCGTTGCCCGTGAGACCAGGCTCGCGGCCGTTCGCGAACCAGTTGGCCGCATGCGGATGCAGCAGCGCCAGGCCGCTGTCGTACAGGCTCGCCTCGACGAACTGGCCCTTGCCGCTGCGCGCGCGCTCGTGCAGCGCGAGCAGCACGCCCAGCGCCGCGTTCAGACCGGTGACCAGGTCGACCACCGGCAGCCCGACGCGCAATGGTTCGCCGCCGACTTCGCCATTCACGCTCATGATGCCGCTCATCGCCTGCACCGCGGCGTCGTAGCCGGCGAGTCCGCCCAGCGGCCCGTCGGCGCCGAAGCCGCTCACGCGGCAATGGATCAGGCGCGGAAAACGCTGCGACAGCGTGTCGTAACCGATGCCCCACTTCTCCATCGTGCCGGTCTTGAAGTTCTCGATCAGCACGTCGGCGCCTTCGAGCAGACCCAACAGTACCTCGCGCCCGGCGCTGCCCGCCAGGTCGAGCCGGGCGCCGCGCTTGTTGCGGTTCAGTCCGAGGTAGTAGGAGGCCACGCGCTCGCCATCGATGGCGACGAAAGGCGGGCCCCAGGCGCGCGTGTCGTCGCCCTGGGGCGGCTCGATCTTCAGCACGTCGGCGCCGTGGTCGCCCAGGATCTGGCCGCAGTAGGGCCCGCCCAGGATGCGCGAGAGGTCGATGACGCGGATGCCTGCCAGCGCACCGGCATGGTTGGTCTCGTTCATGACGGCCGCGCCCTTCAATCGACCTTCGCGCCCGAGATCTTGATCACCTCGCGCCACTTGACGGCCTCGCTTTGCATGTAGCTAGCGAGTTGGGCCGGCGTGTGATCCCTTGGCGTTTCGAGACCCTGCTTCTCCAGCCGCTGCTTGACTTCCGGGTCCCCAAGCACCTTCACGAAGGCCGCATTGAGCTTGTCGATGATCGGCTTGGGCGTTCCCGCAGGTGCGACGATGCCGAAGAATACGCTGGCATCGAAGTCTTTCAGGCCCTGCTCGGCCAGTGTGGGCACGTCAGGCAGCGCGCGCGAGCGCTTGAGCGTGGTGACGCCGAGCACGCGCAGCTTGCCCGCCTGGATGAAGGGCAGCGCCGTCAGCACGTCGGTGAACGACATCTCGACCTGGCCGCCCACCAGGTCGTTGAGCGCCGGGCCCGTGCCCTTGTAGGGCACGTGCATGATGTCGGTGCCCGCCTGCATGTTGAACATCTCGCCGGCCAGGTGCGAGGAGGCGCCGCTGCCCGAGGACGCGAACGACAGCTTGCCCTTGTTCTTCTTCGCGTAGGCGATCAGTTCCTGCATGTCCTTCGCCGGCACCTTGGGGTTGACCACCAGCACGTTGGGCAGGTAGCCGATCTGGATCACCGGAGCAAAACTCTTGAACGGGTCGTAGCTGATCTTCGGATACAGATACAGGTTGATGCCCAGTGGCGCCGAGGTGCCGAACATCAGCGTGTAGCCGTCCGGCGCCGCGCGTGCCACGTATTCGGCGCCGATGTTGGCGCCGGCACCGGCCTTGTTCTCGACGATCATGGTCTGGCCCAGCACCTGGCCGATGCCGGTGGCCAGCGTGCGCCCCATGGCGTCGGTCGGGCCACCGGCCGCGTAGGGGATGACCAGCGTCATGACCTTGGTCGGATAATCCTGCGCCCTGGCAAGCGGGGCAATACACCATGCACTCGACCCTGCGAGGGCCAGCAATTGGCGGCGGCTGATGTTCATGGTCCTATCTCCTTTGGTTGTCGATGATGAGAATCGCCCTGCGCAGGAAACCGACGCTCCCGGCAGGACGACTGGTGCAGTGTTTCGCACTGCACCAAGGTGGCTGGCTGTTGCGTGCGGCACAGCGGCTTCAGCAGCCGAGCAACTGCGACTCGGCCAGCGCGGCTTCGCCCGAGCGGTCATCCGACAGCGGGTCGCTCGGCTGCAGGCGGTGGCGCAGCACGAGGCGCGCGATTTCCATGCGCTCGGGCGAGTGCATGCGGCTGGCCTCCCAGGCCATGGCGATCGCCGTCGTGATGTTGTAGAGCGCCGTGCCCGCGCGCCGCGCCAGCGTGTCGGCGTCCTTCCCGGCGGCGGCCTCGGCCAGCGTGCACACACGTTCGAGGCATTGCTGCAGTTCCTCGCGCAGACCGGCGTCGAGCGTGCTCTGGGCGAGCAGCCCTTCGAGGTGGCCCTCGAGCGCGGGCAGCGAGCCTTCGCGGCGGATCGCGCGGATCACGTCCAGCGCGACGATGTTGCTCGTGCCCTCCCACACCGAGCCCAGGTGCGCGTCGCGCACCAGTCGCGGGTCGGACCACTCCTCGATGTATCCGCAGCCACCGCGCACCTCCATCGCGTCGGCGGTCACGTCGCGCGCGTCGCGCGTGGCGCGAAACTTGATGAGCGGCGTGAGGATGCGCACCAGCGCGTAGGCGCCGGGTTCGCCCGCGTCTGCGCGGCGCAGGGCTTCCGCGGTCTGGAACATCATGGTGCGCGCCTGCTCGGCCGGCAGGATCAGCTTGAGCAACTGCCTGCGCATCAGCGGCAGCTCGATGAGTGGCTTGCGAAAGGCCACGCGGTTGCGCGCGA
Organism: Rhodoferax sp.; assembly: GCA_039807845.1. GTDB lineage: Bacteria > Pseudomonadota > Gammaproteobacteria > Burkholderiales > Burkholderiaceae_C > CAISIP01. The sequence goes on along the minus strand of JBDHRZ010000319.1, from coordinate 676 downwards.
TGAACAGCGCCTCGCTCACCGCGCGGCGCATCAGGCCGGCCGAGCGCACGCCGTTGGACAGGCGCGAGTTGTTCACCATGTCGGCCATCTGCGGGAAGCCCCGGCCGCGCTCGCCGATCAGCCAGGCGCGCGCGCCGTTCATCTCGATCTCGCCGCTGGCCATGGAGCGCGTGCCCATCTTGTCCTTCAGGCGCACGATGCGGTAGTGATTGTGGCTGCCGTCCTCCAGGTCGCGCGGCAGCAGGAACAGCGACACGCCCTTCATGCCATCCGGGTCGCCCTCGACGCGCGCGAGCACCATCGCCAGCGCCGCGTCCGGGTTGGAGCAAAACCACTTGTCGCCGGTGAGCAGCCACTGCCCGGCATGCTCCGGGGCGGGCCGGGCGATGGTCGCGGTGGCCGAGATGTCCGAGCCCGCGCCCTGCTCGGTCATGAACATCGCACCTTGCGACAGCGCGTCCATGTCCAGGCTGGTGAGCGAAGGCAGGTAGCGCGCGACCAGCTCGGGCGCGGCGTATTTCTTGAGCGTGCGCGTGAGCGAATCGGTCATCGACAGCGGGCAGCACAGGCCGAATTCGGCCTGCGCGAACAGGTAAAACAGCAGGTACTTGACGATCGGCGGCATCTTGCCCTGCCAGCCCAGCACGTCGTCGCGGTGAGAAACCGCCGCCATGGC
>JBDHRZ010000318.1:0-4223 GCA_039807845.1 Rhodoferax sp. | reverse complement strand
CGCCGGGGCGGTGGCGCAATGACGACCCAGCCGAACGGGTCGGGCGATCACGACGCAACCGGCGGGGTCGCTCCGGCGAACGTGGGCGGCGGGGAAGTCGTGCCAGCCGCACTGGTCAGCGAGGCGGTTACCGTGGCCCCGTCGTCCGCTGCCCCGTCGTCCGCTGCGCCGTCGTCCGCTGCCCCGTCGTCCGCTGCACCGGCGCTCGGCATCGCAGGCCGCCTGGCCGGCGCGTTCCAGGACAACGCGATCACGCCCTTGCTGGCGATCGTCGCGCTGCTGCTCGGCCTGTTCGCCGTGCTGGTGACACCACGCGAGGAAGAGCCGCAGATCAACGTGACCATGGCCAACGTGCTGATCGCGTTTCCGGGCGCCAGCAGCGAGGACGTGCAGAACATGGTGGCGCGCCCGGCCGAGCAGGTGCTTGGGCAGATCGCCGGCATCGAGCACACCTACTCGGTCGCGCGCCCGGGCATGGCGGTGCTGACGGTGCAGTTCCAGGTCGGCGTGCCGCGCACCGAGGCGCTGGTGCGCCTGTACGACGTGCTCAACGCCAACCAGGACTGGCTGCCGCGCAACCTCGGTGCCCTGCCGCCGGTGGTGCGACCCAAGGGCATCGACGACGTGCCGGTGCTCGCCGTCACCCTGTGGAGCCGCGATGCCGAGCCCGGGGTCGAGCTCGAGCGGGTGGCGCACACGCTGGAGGCCGAACTCAAGCGGGTGCCGGGCGCGCGCGAGGTGCAGACCATCGGCGGCCCCGGACGCGCGGTGAACGTCTGGCTCGACCCGGGCCGCATGCGCGAGCGCGGCGTCGACCTGCTGCGCCTGCAGCAGACGCTGGGCGCCGCCAACATGGGTGTGCCCGCCGGTGCCGTGATCGATCCGCTCAGCAGCACGCCGCGCATGCTCAGCGTGGAGACCGGCAACCTGATCGCCTCGGCGGACGAGGTTGCCGAACTGGTGGTCGGGGTGAGCAATGGCCGCCCGGTGTATCTGCGCGAGGTGGCGCGCGTGGAATACGGCGCGCGTACGCCGCATCAGTACGTGAGTTTCATGCCGGGCGCGGCCCTGGCCGGCGGGCAGGGCGCTGCCGCTGCAGCGCAGTCCGGCACGTCCGCTGCCTCGGCCGGCGTGCCCGGGCCGGGCGGCGCAGTGCAGGCGGCCCCGTTGTACGCCGGGGCATCCTTCCCGGCACTGACCCTTACCGTGACCAAGAAGCCGGGCCAGAATGCGGTGGACGTGGCGCGCGCCTCGCGCAGCCGGCTCGACGAACTGCGCAACGCCGTGATACCGGACACGGTGCAGACCACCATCACGCGGGACTACGGAGAGACCGCGGCCGAAAAGGCCAACAAGCTGATCCAGAAGCTGGCGTTTGCCACCGGGTCGGTGATCGTGCTGGTGGGCCTGGCGCTGGGCCGGCGCGAAGCGGTGATCGTCGGCGCGGCCGTGATTCTCACGCTCACCGCCACCCTGTTCGCCTCCTGGGCCTGGGGCTTCACGCTCAACCGGGTGTCGTTGTTCGCGCTCATCTTCTCGATCGGCATCCTGGTCGACGATGCGATCGTGGTGGTGGAGAACATCCACCGCCACCAGCAGCTCGAACCCGGCCGGCCGCTGCGCGAGATCATTCCGGGTGCGGTCGACGAGGTCGGCGGCCCGACCATCCTGGCCACGCTGACGGTGATCGCGGCGCTGCTGCCGATGGCCTTCGTGACCGGGCTGATGGGCCCGTACATGAGCCCGATCCCGATCAACTCGAGCCTGGGCATGGCGCTGTCGCTGGCGATCGCCTTCACGGTGACGCCCTGGCTGGCGCTGCGCCTGATGAAGCACGCTGCGCACCCCGCGGGCGCAGCGCCCAAGAGGCAGGCGGCTGGCGCCGAGGGACAGCAGGCGGCCGACGGCGCCCATGACCACGAGCAGGCCGCTGCTGCGCCACCGGGGCGGCTGCAGCGCCTGTTCGACGCCATGCTCATGCCGCTCTTGCAGAGCGCGCGCAAGCGCTGGCTGCTCGCGTTGGGCGTGCTGGCCGCGCTGCTGCTCTCGGTGGGTCTGGCCGGGATCGAGTGGGTGGTGCTCAAGATGCTGCCGTTCGACAACAAGAGCGAGTTCCAGGTGGTGCTGGAGATGCCCGCCGGCACGCCGCTGGAGGACACGGCCGCGGTGCTGCAGGAAATGGGCAGCCACCTGTCCGCACAGCCCGAGGTGCGTGACCTGCAGGCCTACGCCGGCACCGCGTCGCCGATCACCTTCAACGGTCTGGTGCGCCAGTACTACCTGCGCGCCGACGCCGAGCAGGGCGACCTGCAGGTGAACCTGGTCGACAAGGCGCACCGCCACGAGCAGAGCCACGCGATCGCGCAGCGCATGCGCCCGGCGCTGGAGGCGATCGGACAGCGCCACGGCGCGCGCGTGAAGGTGGTCGAGGTGCCGCCAGGCCCGCCCGTGATGTCTCCGCTGGTGGCCGAAGTGTACGGGCCCGACGAAGCCGGTCGGCAGGCGCTGGCGGCGCGACTCGTCGAGGCATTCGGCGATACCGCGCACGTGGTGGGCATCGACAGCACCTTGCAGGCGGACGCGCCGCGCGACTTCCTGCGCGTGCAGCGCCAGCGCGCCGAGACGCTCGGCATCCCGGTGGCGGCGGTGGCGCAGACGGTGCAGGCAGCCCTGATGGGGCAGGACACCACCTTCCTGCACGACCGGCAGTCCAAGTATCCGGTGCCGGTGCGCATCGCCTTGCCGCAGGACCGGCTGGTCGGGCTCGATGCCGTGCTGGCGTTGCCGATGCGCGCGGCCAACGGCACGCTGGTGCCCCTGTCCGAACTGGTGCGCGTCGAGCGCGGTGTGATCGACAAGACGCTCTTCACCAAGGACCTGCTGCCGCTCAGCTACGTGATGGGTGACGTCGGCGTGCATCCGGCGGGTGGGGGCAAGGCGGCGTCCGGCTTCGTCGATTCGCCGCTGTACGCCTTGTTCGGCATCCGCGGCCACCTGCAGCAGGCTGCGCTGCCCGGTACCGGGGCGCTCGACGAGTACTGGATTCGCCAGCCCACCGACCCGTATCGCGGCTACGCGCTCAAGTGGGACGGCGAGTGGCAGATCACCTACGAGACGTTCCGCGACATGGGTGCGGCCTACGGCGTCGGCCTGATCCTGATCTACCTGCTGGTGGTGGCGCAGTTTCGCAGCTACGTGACGCCGCTCATCATCATGGCGCCGATCCCGCTGACCATCATCGGCGTGATGCCGGGCCACGCGCTGCTGCACGCGCAGTACACCGCGACCTCGATGATCGGCATGATCGCGCTGGCCGGCATCATCGTGCGCAACTCGATCCTGCTGGTGGACTTCATCGATCTCGAGGTGGCGCGTGGCGTGCCGTTCCAGCAGGCGGTCGTGCGCTCGGCCGCGGTGCGCGCGCAGCCGATCGTGCTCACCGGCGTGGCCGCCATGATTGGCGCCTTCTTCATCCTGGACGACCCGATCTTCAACGGCCTTGCGGTGTCGCTGATCTTCGGCATCTTCGTCTCGACCCTGCTCACGCTGGTCGTGATCCCGGTCCTGTATTACGCCGTGTTCCGGCGTCGCATGGCAGCGCGCGCAGCCGCTGCATCCACGGTCTGAAGTCCAACCCCAGGAGACCCCCATGGCACACATCGTCATCGTCGGAGCCGGTATCGGCGGCATGCCCGCCGCCTATGAATTGCGCGCCCTGCTGCCCAGGGAGCACACGATCACCGTGGTCAACCCGGTGGACTATTTCCAGTTCACCCCGTCCAACCCCTGGGTCGCGGTGGGCTGGCGCGAGCGCCCGGTGGTGACGATGCCGATCGCGCCCGCGCTGCAGGCCAAGGGCATCGCTTTCGTCGCCAAGGCGGTGACGGCGATCGATGCGAGCGCCAACGCGGTGACGCTCGAGGGCGGCGACCGGTTGAATTACGACTACCTCGTCATCACCACCGGGCCGAAGCTCTCGTTCGACGAGGTGCCCGGTGCCGGGCCGATCGGCGGCCACACGCACTCGGTGTGCACGGTCACGCACGCCGAGCAGTTCTGGGCGAATTACCAGGAGTTCCTGAAGAACCCGGGGCCGGTGGTGGTGGGCGCCATGCCCGGTGCCAGCTGCTTCGGGCCGGGTTACGAATTCGCCTTCATCCTGGATGCCGACCTGCGCAAGCGCAAGCTGCGCCACAAGGTGCCGATCACGTACGTCACGAGCG
>JBDHRZ010000317.1:0-4224 GCA_039807845.1 Rhodoferax sp. | reverse complement strand
TTGGCGGCGAACGCCAGCCCGTTGGGCAGCGTGCCGGTGGTGAACTTGTGCTCGAGATCGGCGCTGCTGGCGGCTGCGGCGCTCCCGAACCGGGCGTCGGCGCGCTGGCCGATGAAGCGCTGGCTGCCGTCGGGGGCGATGCGCATCACGCCACCGCGCGCGTCGGCCGACCACAGCGTGCCGTCGGGTTCGGCCAGAATGCACTCGGGCCGTTGCAGGTCGTGGCCGATGCTGTTGATCTGCGCGCGGTCGATGGAAAAGCCTTTGAGCGGGTTGGCGGTCATGTCATCCTCCTCCAGGGGGCTTGAGCAGCACGAGGCTGAGTTGCGGCACGAAGATCAGCAGCAACAGCACCGCGAACATCATCAGCGTGAACGGCGTGGCGCCGCGGAAGATGTCGCCCAGCGTGATGCGCTGGTCCCGCAGCGTGCTCTTGATCACGTACACCGACAGGCCGAAGGGCGGCGTCAGCAGCCCGATCTCGACCGCCACCACGGTCACGACGCCGAACCAGATCAGGTTCAGGCCCAGTTGTTCGGCGATCGGCAGCATCAGCGGCAGCATGATCAGCAGGATCGACGAGGAGTCGATGATGGTGCCGAGCAGGATCGCGATCGCGACATAGATGAACAGGAAGCCGGTCGTCCCGAGGCCCAGTTGGGTCATCCACTCGACCAGGAACTGCGGCATGCCCGACATCGCCAGCATGCGTGTGTAGATGGTGGCGCAGATGATCAGAAAGCTCACCGACACCGTGACGTGCCCGGTTTCGGTCAGCACGCTCCACAGCGAGCGCAGGTTCAGCTTGCGGCGCAGCAGCGCGATGACGAGCGCCACCGCAGCACCCGTGGCGCCCGCTTCGGTGGCGGTGAAGAAGCCGGCGTACAGCCCGCCCAGCACGGAGGCGATCAGCAGCACGCTGGGCAGCAGTTTGGCCAGCAGCGTGCCGGTGGACATGAGTGCCTCGTGCGGCACCGGCAGGGCTTTGCCGTCCGCGTACACCGAGCGTGGCCACAGCACGGCCATCAACACGATGCCGATCGAATACGCCAGCGCCAGTACCAGCCCCGGCACGATGCCGGCGGTGAACAGGTCGCCCACCGACTGGTTGGCGAGGAAACCGTAGAGGATCATCAGCAGGCTGGGCGGAATCAGCATGCCCAGTACCGAGGAGCCGGCCACCACGCCGACGGCAAAGCGCGGCTGGTAGCCGAAGCGCAGCATCTCGGGCACGGCCACGCGCGTGAACACGGCGGCCGATGCAATCGAGATGCCGGTGATGGCGGCGAACACCGCGTTTGCCGCCACGGTTGCGATGCCCAGCCCGCCGCGCAGGCGGCGCAGCACCTGGTTGGCCACGTCGAAGGCGTCCTTGCCGACGTCGGCAATCGCGACCAGGAAGCCGGTCAGCACGAACAGGGGCACCACGCCGAAGATGTGGCTGGCGATCGCGTCCTGGCTGGCCTGCGCGAGCAGGCTGGCCGCGATGCCCGGGTCGTCGCGGATCAGCCAGACGCCCACGAAGGAGACCACGGCGAGCACGACAGCCACGTGCATGCCGACCCAGATCAGGCCCAGCATGGCCAGCAGCGACAGGCTGGCGACCAGGATCGGGCTCAATGCGATTGTCTCCTGAGCGCCGCCATGCGGCGCAGGTCCATCCAGGCCAGCAGCACGAAGGTGACGAGCGTGGCCACCATGCCCAGCAGCATGATCAGGCGCACCGGCCACACCGGTGCCGTGAAGTCGCCCAGCGCACCGACGTATTCCTGGATGCGGATCGACTCCACCAGCGGCTCCCACGCCGCCCACAGGATGACGCCCATCAGGAGCGCACCCACCAGGTGGTAGAGCGCCTGCAGCAGCGCAGCGAACCAGGGCGTGCTGCGTTTCAGTCGGTCGAGCAGCACGTCGGCGCGCGTCAGGCGTCCGCTCGCCAGCGTGTCGGCCAGTTGCAGGAACACGATGCCGACGATCGAGAGCGCGACCAGCTCGGTGGTGCCGCGTACCGGTGTGTCGAACAGTTCACGCCCGAGCACGTCGCTGTTGACGAGCAGCATCAGCGCCACGATCCACAGCGTGCCCAGGGCATTGAGGCTCTGGGTCAGTTTGCCAAATCCCGCCGGCAGGCGCTGGCCGTAGGAGTCCTGGGTTGCTGCCGGTGTCTGCGTCGTGTCAGGCGTCTGTTGCATGGGCCGGGATGGCGTCGTTCACTTCGCCGCCCAGTCGCGCGCCGGATGTGCCCCGGCCTTCTTCAGTCCGCTCATGAAGCCGTTGAGAATCTGGTCGCCCGGCAGGCCCTTGGCCTGCAGGTCGGCGGCGAACGTCTTGGCGATCGGCGGCAGCGTGTCGGCCCAGCGGGTGCGCTCGGCGGGCGACATCTCGCTGATCTTTGCGCCGGCTTCCTCCATCTTCTTGAGCAGGCCTGCGGCGGCGGCGGCCTGGGCGGCGGCAAAGCGCTGGCTGTATTCGGTGCCGACCTCGCGCATCACCTTCTGTACGTCGCGCGGCAGCTTGTCGAAGCGCTGCTTGTTGACGGCGATACCGCCGGCGTACTGCGCGCCGAAATTGACCTTTGTGATGTAGGGTGCGACCTCGTGCACCTTGGCGCCCCAGGCGCCGGTGGCGAAGGTGACGACGCCGCTGGCCACGCCGGACTTGATGTCCTCGTAATAGGTGTTCAGGTTCCCGGCGACGGCCACGGCGCCGGTGTCCTTGAGCCAGTTGGCGGCGGGTCCGGGCGCGATGATCTTCTTGCCCTTGATGTCGTCGACCGTCCTGATCGGGAAGTTGGTCCAGATGTGGTACGCATCGAGCGCTGCGCCGCCCAGGTAGACCAGGTTGTTCTTCGTCCAGGCCTGGCCCATCGCCGGGATGCTGTTCTGCAGATCGCCGATGACACGCGTCACGATACCGATGTCATCGGTCGCGAACGGAGTGAAGTAACTCACGTTCTGGCTGGGGAACTTGGCGGCCTCGAACACGGTACTCACCATGCCGAGGTCGGCCACGCCGTCGCCGATACCCTTGGACTCGGCGCCCAGCTTGATCAGCGTGCCGCCCCAGGCCTTGGTCCACTCGATCTTGTACTTGCCGCCTGCGGCGGCCAGGCGCTTGTCGACCTCGGGGATGTAGAACTCGTCGATCAGCTTCACCCACAGGAACACCGGTGGGTGACCGGCAGCGGCAGTCAGGCGGATTGTCTGCTGGGCGTGCACGGGTGCAGCCAGAGCGGCAGTGGCGAGCAGGGCGGCGGTGGCAACGAGTCGGCGGGTGAACATGTCAGGGCTCCTGTGGGTCAATGGTCGATGTCAGGTGCAGCAGGTACCGATTACAGGCCGGTGCGAAGCGGGCGGGCAATCGAGCGGCGTGCGGGCCATCGTCCCGATTCTGCCTCGGCGTGTGCCGTTCGTCGATCGCCCGTTGCCTGCGCAAAGACTCGAGGTGCTTGCCATATGGGGATTGGAAGTCGCATCGGCGCTTCTGTCCACACGGAGAAACCCCAGTCGGAGCGGTTTTGCGTTGATCAATAATGCGCCGATGAGCACTTCGATCTCCCCATCATCGGTCCAGCCGGCGCATGTGCCGACCATCCGCCTGTACCAGGACTGGCTGCGCGCGCAGCGGGGCCTGCGCTTCGACGGCTACCGCGCCCTGTGGCAGTGGTCCACCACCGAACTCGACGCGTTCTGGCAGAGCATCTGGGACTATTTCGACCTGCGCTCGCCCACGCCGCACACGGCCGTGCTGGCCAGGAACGTGATGCCGGGTGCGCAGTGGTTCCCGGGAGCGCAGGCCAACTTCGCGCAGCAGGCGCTGCGTCATGTGCAACCGGCGCACGCGGCCGGGTTTGCCGCCGTCATCAGCGAGGACGAGAGGGGCCTGGTACGTGAACTCTCCTGGCCCGAACTCCGGCGCCAGGTGGCTTCTCTGGCGCTGCACCTGAAGGCGCAGGGTGTGCAGCCAGGCGACCGCGTGGCGGCCTACCTGCCGAACGTCCCGGAGACCATCGTCGCCTTCCTGGCCGCCGCCAGCATCGGCGCCATCTGGAGCGTATGCGCGCCCGACATGGGCAGCAATGCCGTGCTGGACCGCTTCAGCCAGATCGAACCCAAGGTGCTGATCGCGGTCGATGGGGTGACCTGGGCCGGGCGCGAACTCGAGCGCAGTGCGGTGGTGCGCGAACTGCGCAGCAAGTTGCCCAGTGTGCAGCACCTGATCGTG
>JBDHRZ010000316.1:0-4237 GCA_039807845.1 Rhodoferax sp. | reverse complement strand
GGTGCCCATTCTCTGGCTGGTGCTCGGCACCATCGGGGTCGTGACGCAGCTCGCGTGGTCAGGTCGCCCGCGCGCCACGGGACGGACCAAGGTCAGGAAAGCCAAGGCCGCCGCGTAGGCTGGGGACGGCGCGTCGCGGTTGCGCAGTCTGGCACTCCACGGGGCTGAGCTCGACGGGGCTCGGCCGCGGTGGTGCGCGCAGAGGCGCTCAAATCGCTTGAATCTCGCCTGATTGCGTTGTGGTGCGAGTCTGTCGTTGACCGTGTCGCGGAGCAGCCCGTATACTTCTAAAGTTCTTCGCGTCGAGGCCCGATTGTATGGGTGCGCGCCGCGGCGAATGGTTGCCTCGACACCTCGCGGCGCCTGCGTGTCCTGCCCGTGTTCCTCAGTAGCTCAATGGTAGAGCATCCGGCTGTTAACCGGAGGGTTGCTGGTTCGAATCCAGCCTGAGGAGCCATCCTCCTGAAAGCACACGACTTATTCTTCTGAGCTGGCCGTCCCGGCATTCGGCTCGGAGCCGTACGCCCGTTCCGCAGTCTCCCGCGAAAAGCCCCGCGTTTACGCCGATTTCTTGAGCGGCTCGCTCGACAACGCGAACAAGCGCGAACAACGTGCGAACAATCGACCGTTGCAGCCGCTGTTGTCGCGAGCGGCCCATCTGTCGCTTGCCTTCGTCAACGCCGCGGCCGAATGGCCCGCCGCCGTTCGCGCTCGATGCCGGCGTTGCGTCTCTCAGGCGCCCGCCCGCACCGAAGATGCTCTCCGTTAGAATGCGCGCTCACACGGCGACCGACGACTCCGAGGTTGTTCATGTCAGAGGCGTTGCTGATCCTGGCCCTTGTCGTTGTGATGGTGCTGTTCCTGAGACTGCGTGCGGCGAGACGCGACGAGTCGGCGGCGCGCGCTGAAGCGGCATTGGCCGCCGCCGGCGAAGACGTCCAACGAACAGCAAGCCACCGCGTTCGCACAAAAGGTCCGACGAGACTTTGCGGTTCTTGAGGCGGAGGTGGCTCGTCTAGCCAAGTGGCGGAGTGTGGCCGATGCAGACGACGAGGCACGGCGGCTCGTTGAAAACGCGAGCGCCGAGGCTGCCCGCGTGACCGCGGAGGCGGTTGACGCGCAGCGGCTGGCCGCCGAAGCTGCCGACACTCTCCGCGCTGCGGCTCTGGCAGAAGCTGAGGACATTCGTCGACAAGCCAGGGCCAAGGCAGCCGGCATGGAAGGCGCCGCCGACGCCAGGGTGCAGGCGGCCGAAGTGCGCGCTCGACAGATCGTCGAGCAGGCGGAGGCGACGGCTCAAGAGACCGCGGGCGACGCCTTGGCCGCGTTGCGAGAAGCGCGCGAACTACAGCGCGTTGTGGCGGCGATCGAGAACACCATCAAGGGGTACGGTGATCGCTACATCGTTCCGTCTCAGAGTCTCATTGACGAACTCGCCGACGGCTTTGGACACACCGAGGCCGGTCAACAGCTCAAGCTGGTGCGCCAGCAGATCCGAGACGCCGTTACCGGGCAGAACGCCGCCATTTGCGACTATGCGGAGGACACACGGCGCACCACGGCGATTCGCTTTGTCGTCGACGCGTTCAACGGCAAGGCGGATTCAATCATCGCCCGCTCGAGACACGACAACTTCGGCACGCTTCGACAAGAACTGCTGGACGGGTTCGCGATTGTCAATCAGAACGGCCGCGCCTTTCGCAACGCGCGTGTCACCGATTCGTACCTGGCCTTGCGGCTGGACGAATTGAAGTGGGCGGTCACCGTGCACGAATTGCGAGAACAGGAGCGGGAGGAGCAACGTCGCATTCGCGAACAGATTCGAGAAGAAGAGAAGGCGCGGCGCGAGTATGAGCGAGCGATGCGAGAAGCCGCCCGGGACGAGGAGGCACTGCGCAAAGCCATGGCAAAGGCGAACGAGCAGCTCGCGCGTGCGACCGAGGAGCAGCGGACCAAGTACGAGCGACAACTCCAGGAGCTCCAAGAGAAGTTGCGCGCCGCAGAGGAGAGGAGCCAGCGCGCGATCTCAATGGCCCAACAGACGCGTCGCGGCCACGTGTACGTGATTTCGAACGTCGGCTCTTTCGGCGAACACGTCTACAAAATTGGTCTCACCCGTCGCTTGGAACCACTCGATCGCATTCGGGAGCTTGGCGACTCGAGCGTGCCGTTCGAGTTCGACGTTCACGCGCTCATCTTCTCCGAGGACGCACCAGCGCTGGAACGCCAACTGCATCGGCACTTCTTGCTGAATCAAGTGAACAAGGTCAACCATCGCAAGGAGTTTTTCAGAGCACCGTTGGCCGCCATCCGGCAAGAAATTGAAGGCCTGAACCTGCAAGCTGCGTGGACGATGACGGCAACGGCGACCGAGTATCGGGAAACGCTGGCCATAGAGAGGGCGATCGTTGACAACCCGCACGCCCGTGACGCGTGGATCAACCGCCAGCTGCAGCTTGATCCGGTAGACCCCGTTGCTGTTGCTGAGGACGCTGCTGCCAGCGCATGACCGGCAGGCGTATCCGGTTCACCCGGAGAAAGTAAATCCCCAAGCAAGCGACGCATCGCGGAGAGGCGAACTGGCGCGCGAGCGCGCAGTCGCCACGCTCAGAGGTGCGCGCTCGGCGTTCAACTGTCGGGTGAGCAGGACTCAGCTGTGGCAGGCACCGGATCGTGCCTTGCGTATATACTTAAATAATGTTCGAGTGGGACCCACGCAAGGCCACGGCGAACGCGGGCAAACACGGCGTACGTTCGATGAGGCTTCGACGGTCTTCCTCGATCCCGTCGCTCTGGACGGTCCAGATCTGCATCATTCGGCCCTCGAGCCGCGATACCTCCGCCTGGGGCAGTCAGTGGATGGTCGTGTCTTGATGGTGGCGTACACGCTCAGGAGGACGACACATGGCGAAGCGATCCGCCTCATCAGCGCGCGGCGCGCGAGCCGGCGCGAACGCGCGGCGTATCGGCAGCAAGATTGACTTCAGCGACATCCCAGAATCGTCGCCAGCGCAGCTGAAGACGATGCGGCGGGTCGGACGGCCTCCGCTGGGTGAGGCACCGCGTCAACTCATCGCGATCCGCGTCGATCCGGCAGTCCTCGAGCGGTTCCGGAAAGAAGCGCGTCGGCGCCGGATCGGCTACCAGACGCTCATCAATGAGGTGCTGGCGCAGTTTGGCCGAAAGGACGTCGCGTAACGCTCGACGCGGCCACACGCTGCCCGTCTTCGCGTTGGCACAGGTCGGTCGTTGGGCGGCAGGCGGACACAAGGTCGCTGCGAACAACCTGCACCCGAACACCGGGGAAGAGCAGCGTCTGAGCCTCACAGGACGCACGAAGAACCCACGAGGCCGACCACCTGGGTCATGCTGTTAACCGGAGGGTTGCTGGTTCGAATCCAGCCTGAGGAGACATCCTCATCAAAACACATGACTGATTCTTCTGAGCTGGCCGGTTCGGCATCCGGCTTGGAGCCGTACGTCCGTTTTGTTGCGTCCAGCAAGAAAGCCCCCCATTTAGCGATTTCTAGAGCGTCTCGCCCGAAACTGCGAACAAGTGCGCACAAAGTGCGAACAATTGGCGCGTGTGCCTGCCGAAAAGTCCACGTGGACCCACCTCCGGTTCGCACGACGATCGGGCCGCCTCGCGGACGTCCTCCTTGACGAGATCGGTCCCAGCAGCGCATCGCGGCGATGTGGCTACATCATGCTACGATTGTAGTCACATCGGAGGTCCCTTGGAGACGATCGGGATTCGTGAACTGAAGGCACACCTCAGTCGGCATCTCAAACGGGTGCGCGCGGGGACCCGACTCATGGTCACCGATCGTGGGCGAGAAGTCGCGACGATCAGTCCAGCCGACGTCCAGACCCGCGGCGCCGATGACGCCGGGGTTCGACAACTGATCGTCGCCGGGAAAGCCCGATGGTCTGGCGGAAAGCCGAGTGGGGCTCGTGGACTGACCGTCAGCGACGGTCCGACCCTCTCGTCCACGGTGTTGGACGAGCGTCGATGATCCTCTATCTCGACACGAGTAGTCTCGCGAAGCTCTACATCGAGGAAGCGGGGACAGAGGACGTCCGCGAACTGGTCGCCAAGGCCGGGGCGGCCGCCACGTCCGATGTCGCGTATCCCGAGATGCGTGCAGCGTTGGCGCGTCGCCACCGGGACGGCTCTCTTTCCGCAGCGCACGTTCGCGCGGCCAAGCGGGCCTTGGAAGCCGACTGGCCCAGCTAC
>JBDHRZ010000315.1:0-4247 GCA_039807845.1 Rhodoferax sp. | reverse complement strand
CCATCACCGGCCGGCCCTGTTCAAACTCACCCAGGGAGGCACAATGGATCCAGATGATTTTTTGTACTTGCGGAATCGCCTGCCGCAGGCGGGAAAAAATATCCCGGCGCCCCTCCACCCATTTTTTTGCCTTTGGATTGAAAAGCGCTGCCAGCCGGATACCGATCCGGAAAAAAAAGAGGAAAATATTGTACAAAACGACAGCCAAAGAGTTGGAAATTAATCAGGAGCAAATGTAAAAGCAATCGGTAAACTATCCTTAATTTACTATTTTTGCGGCGCTTATCTTTTAAATCAAGCCCATGCGACCGATCCAGATGGTGGATACCAAAACCCAGTATCACAAAATCAAACCAGCCGTGGACCAGGCCGTCACCGTCGAACCAGTGCTCGTAACGGAATCCGTTGCGCTCGTAGCGCGCCGGTCCGTTGCGGAACAGGGTGCCAGCCAGCCCGCGCGGCAGCCGGCCACGCAACTGCGCGGTGGCGGACGGCACGGTCTCGCGCTGGACGCTGCGCCAGCCGGCCAGCCACGGATCGCGGGCCAGGCCGGCGGCGAACTGCGCCGGGTCGCCCGCGCGCGCGAAGCCGGGAACGAGCGCGGCGCCGGCACCAGCCAGCAACGCATGCAGGAAATGCCGGCGATCCATGGCGCTCACCGCATCCGGATGCTGATGCGGGCACCAGCCGCGGGCAGGTCGAACGCGGCTTCGTCGAACGTCGGCTTGCGCATCACCTGCGGGCTGTTGCTGAAGCCGTAGCCTTCCAGCGGCATGCCGACCACGTTGGTGTCGAACTTGCCGTTGCCGTTTTCGTCGTTGATCACCTTGACCGCGTAGCGGCCGGCCGGCAGGTCCTTGAAGGTGAAGCTTGCGGTGGTGCCGCGCGTCGGCGCGCCGGCGGCGGCGACCGGTTTGGCCTTGCCGTCCCAGCCGGCAGAACCATCGACGAGGGCGACCTGGACCAGCCCCGCCCCGGCGCGCAGACCGTCAAGATCGACCGTGAGGTCGGCGGCGGCGCTGGCGAACGACGCGGAACCGATGACGACGCACGCGGCGAGAACGACGGATCGGGAAGCAAGTTTCATGGCGAAGCCTCGGTTGGATGGGACGGGACCAGCGTGCCGCGCTGGCATGCGGGCCGGCAGGGCCGGCGGTCATCGAACCGCAGTGCCGGAAGTCATTTTCCCGATGACCGCGAGTGTTGCGGGGATCGGTTTGACGGGCGTGCAGCGCGCGTCAGGCCAGTGCCGGCACGGCCTGCGCGTTGCGCTGGCACAGACGCAACCACCAGCTGGCGAAATAGCCACCGCACGCGCCGGAGACGGCCAGGCCAAGCTGCTGCCACTCAAGTGCATGGGCGTGATCGACGATCGATGCGACGGTCAAGACGTACTTCAACGCGAAGATGCCAAGCAGGAAGAGCAACGGCACGATGCTGCCCGGCTGGCGCACCTTGCCGTCGCGAATCTCCAGCCGATTGGCCGCGCGCACGCCGAACCATGCGCCCGCCGATGCCGCCACCAGCCACATCAACAGCGCGACCGGCGCGCCGGCCTGCTGCCACAAACCAGTCAGGCCCCACAGCAAGAACAGCGCGGGCAGGATCGCCAGCCGACCGAGTGCGCGGTCTTGCGTGCGCAGGCGGCCAACCCCGCGCCAGACGATCAGCGCCAGCACCGCCCAGACCCACACGGGGGTGCCTTGCAACACGTGGATGATGAAGTTCGACATGGTGTTCTCGCGGGTTGGTTTCGACCGATCCAGCATGCGTCGAGATCGGCCACCAACCCATGCCGTAAGGTCACGTTTCCCACCTGCCAGAAGTCACTTTCTGCGCGCATCGTCTTGCGGTCGCCACGCACAGCCAGCAGCATGGCGGCATGCATTCGCGCCTGCGCCGCTTGCTGCACCCACTCAACCTGGCCGGATTGTTCGCCTGGGCGGCGGTGGCGATGACCGTGCATTGGGGCGATCCGGCCACCTTGCACCTGCGCTGGATCGCGGCCTTGCTGTTCCTGTTTGCGTTCTTCGCCGACGAGATTTTCGGCCGCCCCCCGAAGCCCGTCCTGTGGGCCGCCTGGATGGTCCAGGCCATCGGTGCACTCTGGCTGGTCTGGCTGGCTCCGCGCGACGGGACAACCCCGGTGCTGCTGGTGATGCTGGTTGCGAAGATGGCGTATGCAATGCCACCGCGCATGCTGGTACCTGTTGCCATTGCGCTAAACGTCGCGCTGTACCTGATCCTGCGCCAGCAAGGACACCCCGCGCCGCTCACCGTTACCGTGCTGTATGCCGCGTTCGAGGCCTTCGCCGCGCTGACGATGCATTACGCGCGCAGCGCGGAGGACGCGCGCGACCGGCTGGCCCGGGTCAACGCCGATCTGCTCGCCACCCGCGCCCTGCTAGCCGACAGTTCGCGCGATGCCGAGCGCCTGCGCGTGGCCCGCGAGTTGCACGATGTTGCCGGACACAAACTCACGGCCCTGCGCTTGAACCTGCGCGCACTGGTTGCGGACGAGGACGCAGTGCCGCAGTTGAAGCTGGCCGAACAACTCTCGGCGGAACTGCTGGGCGACATCCGCGGCGTGGTGCACGCGCTGCGTGACGTGGACGGGCTCGACATCGGCACCGCGCTGCGCGCATTGGCCGCGCCGTTCCCGCGGCCACGGCTGGAGCTGGTAATCGACGATGCCGTGCACATCACCAATCCGGGGCTGGCCGAGACCGTGCTGCGGCTGGTGCAGGAATCGCTGACCAACAGCGCCCGGCACGCCGGCGCCGACACGCTGCGGGTCGTGTTGTCCCGGCGCAACGATGAGATTCACTTGCGCATCGAAGACGATGGCCGGCTGCGCGGTGACCTGCGCGAAGGCAATGGTTTGACCGGCATGCGCGAGCGCATCGAGGAACGCGGCGGGCGCATCGCCTTCGCCCGCAACGACAATGGCGCGCTGTGCATCAACGCGGAGCTTCCGGCATGAGCGGCGTGTCCCCTGCCATCACCATCGCGCTGGCCGACGACCAGGCGCTGGTGCGCGCCGGCCTGCGCTCGCTGCTCGAACGCCAGGGCATCGCCATCGGCTTTGAGGCCGAAAGCGGCGAAGACCTGTTGCGCCAGCTCGCCACGCAGCCAGTCGACCTGATCCTGTCCGACATCCGCATGCCCGGCATGGATGGCATTGCCGCCCTGCGCGGCCTGCGCGAGCGCGGCGACCAAACCCCGTGCGTGTTCCTCACCACCTTCGATGACAGCGAGTTGCTGCTGGCCGCCTGCGAGGCGGGCGCGCAGGGTTTCCTGCTGAAGGACGCCACGCCGGAAGACCTGCGCGACGCGATCGAGCGCGCCGCGCGCGGGGAAACCCTGCTGCAGCCGGTCAGTACCGAGGCGATCCGCAATCGCTATCGCTACCATGCCGACGACGCGCCGAAGGAATTGTTCGGCGAACGCGAGATCGCCATCCTGCGCCTGATGGCGGGCGGCTACAGCAACAAGGAGATTGCCCGCAGCATCTTCCTCGCCGAGGGCACGGTGAAAAACTACGTCTCCACCATCCTCGACAAACTCGACACCCGCGACCGCACCCGCGCGGTGCTCAAGGCAATCACGCTGCGGGTGATCTGAGCGCGGGCCGGCTTCGGGCAGCCGGCCGCCAGCGGACGCGCGCGCGCCGCGGCGCCGGCCACCAAGCCTTGCCGCGGCGGGCAAATGCGACAATGGCAACCTCGACACACGGGACTCCCGACATGCCGCACGCCGCTTCCGCCTTGCCCGAAACCAGCCCACGCTCACTGACCCGCTTTCTGATCGAGGAGCAACGCGCCGGGCATCTGAATCCCGAACTGCGGCTGCTGATCGAAGTGGTCGCGCGGGCCTGCAAGCGCATCTCGGTCGCGGTGGGCAAGGGTGCGCTGGGCGGGGTGCTAGGCGACGCGGTTGCGGCCGGCGGCGACGGCGCCAGCATCAACGTGCAGGGCGAGGCGCAGAAGAAGCTCGACGTGCTGAGCAACGAGATCCTGCTCGAAGCCAACGCCTGGGGCGGGCATCTGGCCGGGCTGGCGTCGGAGGAAATGGACCACAGCCAGCCCATCCCGGACGCCTATCCGCGCGGCAACTACCTGCTGCTGTTCGATCCGCTCGACGGCAGCAGCGTATAGGAAGTTCAAACGCCCTTTTCGGGCAGTCTGCTGGGTAGGCGGCGGTCGCGCAAGCCCCGTTTTGGGCACGGATCGGACGTCTGTGAGTGG
>JBDHRZ010000314.1:0-4268 GCA_039807845.1 Rhodoferax sp. | reverse complement strand
TTCGTCGACATGGAAGGGGCGCTGCTGCTGGCGCAGGAGGCCAGGAGACGGCGTGCGCTCGGCGGCGCACTGTATTTCTACTACATGAAGGACGAGCCGCTGGAGATGCTGCGCCGCTGCGGCGTGTATGACGTGATCGGCGCAGAGAACTTCTTTCGCCTGGGCGAGGACGTGATCGGAAAGATCTTCCCGCGGCTGGAGCGCAGCATCTGCAGCCACTGCACGGTGCGCATCTTCAAGCCCTGCAAGGAGTTGCCAGGCCCCTGAGCGCGGCGGCCACGGCCGCAGGCCGGAGCGCCCAGGGCGCCGCTTCTGGGGTGGCGCACCTTTCGGGCACGATTCATATCTTCACAGGCTCAGACTTCCAGCCACTCCTTGCGGATCGCGGCATCGGCCCGCAGGGCCTGCGGCGTGCCGTCGAAGACGATGCGGCCGTGGCCCATGACGAGCACGCGGTCGGAGATCGCCAGCGCGATGGTGAGTTTTTGCTCGATCAGCAGCACCGACACACCGTGCTCGCGGAGCCGGTGCAGGAACGCCCCCACCTGTTCCACCAGCCGCGGCGCCAGGCCCTCGGTCGGCTCGTCGATGATGATCAGTTCCGGGTTGCCCATCAGGGTGCGGCACAGTGTGAGCATCTGCTGCTCGCCGCCCGAGAGCACGCCCGCTTGCGTGTGCTGGCGCTCCTGCAGGCGCGGGAACATGGCGTACATGTCGTCGAAGTTCCAGCGCCGTCCCGGCCCGGTGCCTTTCTGCCCGAGCAGGAGGTTCTGGTGCACCGTCAGCCCGGGGAACACGTCGCGGCTCTCGGGCACGTAGCCCAGGCCCCGGCGCGCGATCTCGAACGACTTGCGGCCGGCCAGGCCCTGCCCGTTCCATTCGATCGTGCCCTGCCAGGCCACCAGACCCATGATCGCCTTGGCGCAGGTGGAGCGGCCCGAGCCGTTGCGCCCGAGCAGCGCCACGATCTCACCCGGGCGGACGTCGAAGCCCACCCCGTGCAGCACGTGGCTCTTGCCGTAGAAGGCGTGCAGGTCGTGCAACCGCAGCATCAGTGCGTCCCCGCCTGCGCGTCGGTCGTCGGCGTGCCGAGGTAGGCCTCCTGCACGCGCGCGTCCGCGCGCACGCGCTCGGGTGTGTCGAAGGCGATCACCTCGCCGTAGACGACGACGGCGATCCGGTCGGCCAGGTCGAACACCACGCCCATATCGTGCTCCACCATGAGCAGCGTGCGGCCTTCGGTCACCTCCCGGATCAGCTGCACGAAGCGCGTCGTCTCGCTGGTGCTCATGCCGGCAGTGGGTTCGTCGAGCAGCACCACGTCGGCCCCTCCTGCGATGGTGATGCCGATCTCGAGCGCGCGCTGCTCGGCGTAGGTCAGCTCGAGGGCCAGCACGTCGCGCTTGTGCGCCAGTCCGAGCTGGTGCAGCAGCGCCTCGGTGCGCGTGTTGGCGTCGTGCATGCGCGACATCAAGCGCAGCACGGTGTAGCGATAGCCCAGGCTCCAGAGCACGCCGCAACGCAGGTTCTCGAATACGCTCAGCTGCGGGAACACGTTGGTGATCTGGAAACTGCGTGCCAGCCCCAGACGGTTGATCTGGTACGGCGCCTTGCCGTCGATGCGCCGACCCTGGAGCCAGATCTCGCCGCGCGTGGGTGCGAGGCGGCCACTGATCAGGTTGAACAGGGTCGACTTGCCGGCGCCATTGGGCCCGATCACGGCGATCCGCTCGCCGCGCGATACCGTCAGGCTGGCACCGCGGATGATGGCCGTGTTGCCGAAACTCTTGTGGAGATCCTTGAGTTCGATGGCGGCAGTCATAGAGGCGACCCTTGTCGTTCGACTGCGGCGTGGATTTCGTCCTGTACACGATTCCAGTCCTGCATGAAGCGACGCCGCATCCGCTCCAGTACGGCGGCCCCTGTCAGCGCGATCGCCGCCGCGGCCAGCCAGGGCAGGACGGTGGCGCTGTCCAGCGTGGTGCCCAGGAAGCGCAGCGTCGAGCCTGTTCCCGTGCTGATCTGCCGGTGGTAGACCATCTCGACCAGGCAGCCGACACCGACCATCATGAACGCTGCGCTGGCGAGCAGGCCGGCATACGGGCCCGCCAGTTGGTGCAGCCTGCCGTGGCGGGCCATCCGCCAGTTGGCCAGCACGATGCTGGCCACCCCGCCGGGCGCGAGCATCACCATCAGCAGGAAGATCAGGCCCAGGTAGAGCAGCCAGGCGGAGGTGAGTTCGGACAGCAGCACCGAGGCGAGCACCATCAGCACGGCGCCGATGATCGGGCCAAAGAACACGGTCGCCCCGCCGAGGAAGGTGAACAGCAGATAGCTGCCGGACCTGAGCATGCTCAGCGCATCGGTGGCGTTGAAAATCTCGAAATTGATCGCCGCCAGCGCGCCGCCGATGCCGGCAAAGAACGCGGAAGCCATGAATCCGAGCCAGCGCACGCGTTGCGGATCGAAGCCGATGAAGGCCACACGCTCCGGGTTGTCGCGCACCGCGTTGAGCATGCGCCCCAGCGGCGTGGCGGTGAAGGCGTACATGAGGGCGGTGCAGAGCAAGCAGTACGCCGCGATCAGGTAATAGACCTGAATCTGCGGCCCGAACGTCCATCCCAGGAATGGCTGGCCGTAGCTGCGGTTGACCGAAATCCCGCCGTCGCCGCCAAACACCG
The DNA here is from genome assembly GCA_039807845.1 of Rhodoferax sp. Taxonomy (GTDB): domain Bacteria; phylum Pseudomonadota; class Gammaproteobacteria; order Burkholderiales; family Burkholderiaceae_C; genus CAISIP01. Next base: position 1,587 of record JBDHRZ010000314.1, on the reverse strand, counting down.
TCGGCAACATGATGGCGGTGGCCGCCACCAGTTGGCCGATGCCCAGGGAGATCATGGCGAACGTGGTGCCGGCCTTTCGCGTCGAGACGTAGCCCAGCGGGAGCGAGACCAGCAGGCTTGCCAGGCCGCCGACGATGGGAACCAGCACCAGCGGCAGCGCGATGCCGTGCCGGCTCGCCTGGGCGATCGTGATCACCGCCGCGAAGCTGCCCAGCCCGGTGTAGACGGCGTGGCCGAAGCTGAGCATGCCGCCCTGGCCCAGCTTCATGTTGTAGGACAGGCAGATGATGATCAGGTAGCCGATCTGCGAGAGCATGTTCAGCGACAGGCTGCTGCGAAACACCAGCGGCGCTGCGGCCAGCAGCAGCGCGAAGCCGCCCCAGGCCAGCCAGCGTGCGCCAGGCATCGGCGCGACGGCGCGGCTCCGGTCGTTCGTCACCGGCTCATCCTTCCCGCGTGCCGAGCAGGCCGCGTGGGCGAAAGATCAGGATCAGCACCATGAGCAGGTAGGGCAGGATCGGCGCCACCTGCGCCACCGTCAGGCGCAGCAGGTCGTCCAGACCGGTGCCGGGCGCCAGCACCATGCCGAGCGCGCGCAGCAGGTCGCCCAGCGAGCGGTCGATCGCGACCGCGAAGGTCTGCAGCACGCCGATCAGCAGCGACGCGAGGAAGGCTCCGGCGAGCGATCCCATGCCGCCCACCACCACCACCACGAAGATGATCGGCCCCACCGCATCGGCCATGGCAGGCTCGGTCACGTAGGTGTTGCCGCCGACCACCCCGGCCAGCCCGGCCAGCCCTGCGCCGGCGCCGAACACCAACCGGAACACGCGCGGCACGTCGTGGCCGAGCGATTCGACCATCTCCGGATGCGTGAGCGCGGCCTGGATCACGTAGCCGATGCGCGTGCGCGTGAGCACCAGCCAGGTCGCCACCAGCATCAGCACGGCCACCAGCATGATGAACGCGCGTGAGCGTGGAAACTGCGTGCCGTAGATCGTAAACAGCGGGCCCTGGAGTTGCTGCGGCAATCCGTAGGGCACCACCGACCGCCCCCAGACGAGTTGCACCACCTCCAGCATCAGGTAGGACAGGCCGAAGGTCACCAGCAGTTCGGGCACGTTGCCGAATCGGTGCACCCGGCGCAGGCAGACCTGCTCGAACAGTGCGCCCAGCAGGCCCACCAGCACGGGTGCGATGACCAGCGCCATCCAGTAGCCGACCAGCCCGGAGAGCTGGAAAGCCAGGTAGGCGCCCAGCATGTAGAAGCTGGCGTGGGCGAAGTTGAGCACGCCCATCATGCTGAAGATCAGCGTCAGGCCCGAGCTGAGCATGAACAGCAGCAGGCCGTAGCTCAGGCCGTTGAGCAGCGAGATCGTGAAGAATTCCATCCGGGCCTTTGTGAGGTGCGCCAGCGTGTGCCGATACTTGCTGCGGACGTGGACGAACCGGTGACACCGCGAGTTTGCATGATTCCCGATGCGACGGTGCGCACCGCACGCACAATATCCGCGCGCCGGGCCGATGGCCTGAACCGGTGCTGCGCTTGTCCCGTGCACCTCTTGCCATGCGCCGAAGGCTGCCATC
>JBDHRZ010000313.1:0-4277 GCA_039807845.1 Rhodoferax sp. | reverse complement strand
CCCGGCGGCGTTCACGGCGCGGCCTCCACCAGTGCGACCACCTCGGCCACGGCGCGCTCGATGTCGTTGCGCTCGTAGCCCAGGAGGGCTGACTGCGCCATGTCGGCTTCGTAGCGCAGCGTGTTGCCGCGTCCCTGCACGATGAACCGATCGGGCAGCAGCGGGTGTTCGGCGTCGCGTGTCTCCAGCCTCACGCTGCTGCCGACCGCATCGAAGAACAGCTGGAAGAACGCGCGATAGCTCAGGTTTTCGTCGCCAATCAGGTAGGCACGGCCGCTCTCGGCATGCTCGACCGCCCCCGCGATGGCCTGCCCGAGCGAGCGCAGCGACATGTAGTTGGTGCCGCCCGGCGGGGCCCAGTGGCCGATTTGGGGCGAGCGGCCGCGCGCCCATGCCGTCAGCGCGCGATACCGCTGCACGCTGGCTCCGGGCAGTGCTCCGACGATGGAGGGCGGGTTCAGCGTGGCCACGCAGAACCCCGGTGCCGCCAGTGCCCGGGTCCGCTCGTCGGCAGCGCGGCGTGCGGCGACATAAGGGAGTGTCTGGGCGAGGTCGGGGCGCAACTGGTGGTAGTAGCTGCCGATCTGGATCAGGCGCGCCACCCCGGCATCGCGCACCCGCGCGGCGAAGGCCGGCACGCCGTCGCTCTGGGTGCGTCGCCAGAACTCGGCGAGGTCGGCCCCGGCAGGCACGTGCCGGATGTCGTTGCCGGCCGCGAAAACCACCGCGTCGAAGCGGGCGAGCTCGCTGCGGCTGAACCCTCCGCTGGTGTAGTCGCCGATCAGCAGCGCAAAGGCGCCGGCCGGGGCATCGGCATCGGGGGGCTTGCGGGCGCCGACCGTGACCTCGGCGCCGCGCCGTCGAAGCTCGCGCGCGGCCTGGACCCCGATCATGCCCGTGCCGCCGACCACCAGAACCTTCATCGTGCAGTCTCCGCTTCCAATGTCGCCCGATGCTGTCGGCCGGGACGGGTTCCTGCATCGTCCGGGCAGACTACGCACCACGTACGGGGTTGGGCGTCGCGCGTTGCATCACGTGATCGGATATCGGGCGCTTCATTTCAGCGCCGCCTGACCGCTCGAACGCGTCGACGCGCCCCCTCGCGGGGCAGCGGCCGCGCGCAGCGGGGGAGCGAGGGGGCCAGTTTCAATGCCGGCTTCACGAGCCGACCTTGTCTGCCCGGGTCGGCCGGCGGGTCGGCCTGTCGGTCGCGGCGCCGATTAGTCCGTGTGGACGATGTTGCGTGCGTGCCCGCAACCGACGATCGCGCAGCAGCGCCGTGCTGCCAGCCGTGCTACCCTTTTCCGGCCCATTGCGCCAACCTTCTGAAGAGCGAGACACCATGCAACCCACCACGTCGTTTTCCCGTATCGGCCGCCGCCAGGGCGCCGCGTTTGCCCGTCGCACCGTCGTCATCGCCGCCGCGCTGGCCAGCGGCGCCTGGATGCTGCCCGCCGGCGCCCAGTCCGGCGGCGAGCCCGTGCGCCTGGGGGCACTGCTCTCGGTCACCGGCAACCCCGGCAACGGGCTGACCTCGCAGACCGGCTACAAGATGGCGGTCGACGAGATCAACGCCGCCGGTGGCATGCTGGGGCGCAAGGTCGAAATGATCGTCGGTGACGACGCCAACGATCCGACCCAGGCGGTGACGTCGGTCAAGCGAATGGTCTCGCGCGACCGCATCCAGATCATGGTCGGCCCGATGCTGAGCCAGGCCACGATGGCGATTGCCCCGGTGCTCAACGAGGCGAAGATCACCAACATCAGCGTGTCCGGCTCCTCGGCCATCACGCCGAAGGTCGCGCCCTACCACTTCAGCCTGTACACCAGCATCCAGAGCGTGGCCATCGCGATGGTCGACCATGCGCAGAAGAATCTCAAGGCCAAGTCGGTCGCGATCCTCACCGATACCGGTAGCCAGGGCAAGGCCGCGCAGGAGGAGCTCCAGCGTCTGGTGCCTGCGCGCGGGATGACGCTCACCGGCGCGCAGCAATACGAGCCCAAGCCGACCGACGTGACCGCGCAACTGCTCTCGCTGCGCCGCGGCAACCCGGACGTGATCATCAACGTCAGCGCCACCGGCGAGGATGCGGGCGTGATGCTCAAGAACATGGAAGAGCTCGGCTGGAAGCCGGCCGTGATCAGCAACACCGCGGCGCTCAACGTGCCGATGGTGACGCGCCACGCCGGCCCGAACGCCTACGCCGGCGGCAACGTGTGGGGCCAGTTGCTCAAGGCCTATACCTACTGCCCGAGCGAGCCGGGCGGACAGACCGAGTACGGCAAGTTCGTCGCCAAGCTCAAGGCCTACGACCCGAATAACTTCGAGCAGCTCAACCAGCAGGTGGTGAGCATGGCCTATGACGGCGTCTACATCCTCAAGGCTGCGGTCGAGGCGACCAAGTCGTTCGACGGCGCGGTGCTGGCCGCCTGGCTGGAGAAGAACGCCGGCAGCGTGCAGGGCCGCATCAACGGTCCGCTTGCCGCCTCGCCCGAAAGCCACTTCCTGGTGGGCCCCGACGCCATCGTGTTCGTGAGCCGGCCCGACCAGAAGCGCGCCGACGGCGCCGCGCTGCGCCCGGGCTGCTGAGCGCCAGGGTAGACGCCCCGGCCAGCCTGCTGGGGCGACGCGCGAGTGGTGATCGCTCGTTTCGCGGCACCCGCGTCGACCAGGAGTCAACCGGGCTGCGCACGCTTGGTGAGCGCGTACCGGACCAGCCGCCGTGCGCAGCGGGCTGTGCCCGATGAGGGAGAATCGGCGCTTTTCCTCTCCCCATCTCCCGAACCACCATGCCCGTCTACCGTTCCAGGACATCCACCGCAGGCCGCAACATGGCCGGTGCGCGCTCGCTGTGGCGCGCCACCGGCATGAAGGACGAGGATTTCGCCAAGCCGATCATCGCGGTGGTGAATTCCTTCACCCAGTTCGTGCCCGGTCACGTGCACCTGAAGGACCTCGGCCAGCTGGTCGCGCGCGAGGTCGAGGCGGCCGGTGGGGTCGCCAAGGAATTCAACACCATCGCGGTGGACGACGGCATCGCGATGGGCCACGACGGCATGCTCTACTCGCTGCCCAGCCGCGACATCATCGCGGACTCGGTCGAGTACATGGTCAACGCGCACTGCGCCGACGCCATGGTGTGCATCTCCAACTGCGACAAGATCACGCCCGGCATGCTGATGGCCGCGATGCGCCTCGACATCCCGGCCGTGTTCGTTTCCGGCGGCCCGATGGAGGCCGGCAAGACGCGTCTGCTCGACCCCGTGACGAAAAAGCTCGAGTCGCGCAAGCTCGACCTGATCGACGCGATGGTGATGGCCGCCGACCCGGCGTATTCGGACGCCGACCTGGCCGCGGTCGAGCGCTCGGCCTGCCCGACCTGCGGCTCGTGCTCGGGCATGTTCACCGCCAACTCGATGAACTGCCTGGCTGAAGCACTAGGGCTGGCGCTGCCGGGCAACGGCACGGTGCTCGCCACGCATGCCGACCGCGAGCAACTGTTCCGGCGTTCCGGCCGGCGCATCGTGGAACTGGCGCGCCAGCATTACGAGCAGGGCGATGCGCGCGTGCTGCCGCGCTCCGTGGGGCTGAAGGCGTTCGAGAACGCGATGACGCTCGACATCGCGATGGGCGGCTCGACCAACACCATCCTGCACCTGCTTGCGATCGCGCGCGAGGCCGGCATCGCCTTCACCATGGCCGACATCGACCGCCTCTCGCGCGTGGTGCCGCAACTGTGCAAGGTGGCGCCCAACACCAACAAGTACCACATCGAGGACGTGCACCGTGCCGGCGGCATCATGGCCATCCTGGGTGAGCTCGAGCGCGCCGGCCGCCTGCACACCGACGTGCCCACGGTGCACGCGCCCACGCTGGGCGAGGCGCTGGCGCAGTGGGACGTCGTGCGCACGCAGGAGGATGCGGTGCACACCTTCTACCGTGCCGGGCCGGGCGGCATCCCGAGCCAGGTCGCGTTCAGCCAGTCGGCGCGCTGGCCCAGCCTGGACCTCGATCGCGCGCAGGGCTGCATCCGCTCGGCTGCGCACGCCTTCTCCCGCGAGGGAGGGCTGGCGGTGCTGACCGGCAACATCGCGCAGGACGGCTGCGTCGTGAAGACCGCCGGCGTGGACGAGAGCATCCTCGTGTTCGAAGGCCCGGCGCACGTCACCGAATCGCAGGACGAGGCGGTCGAGCACATCCTGCAGGGCAAGGTGAAGGCCGGCGACGTGGTGATCGTGCGCTACGAGGGCCCCCGGGGCGGACCGGGCATGCAGGA
>JBDHRZ010000312.1:0-4296 GCA_039807845.1 Rhodoferax sp. | reverse complement strand
CGAACGACTGGTCGTTGGCGGTCAGGACCTTGAGTTCGGTGCCGGCGAGTTCGAGCACGTAGCGGTTGCGCGCGCCCAGGTAGACCCGGGTGCGCACGCGCGCCTGCAGGCCCTGGTCGCCCGCCGGGCCCATCAGCAAATCTTCCTGGCGCAGCGCGAGCCGCACCGTGCGGTCGCTTGCGTCCCCGAGTCCGTCTGCCAGCGGCAGTTCCTGCCCGTCGGCCAGTACCGCCAACGTGGCGCCGGCGCGCCGCGCGATGCGCGCCGGGATCAGGTTCGCCGAGCCCAGGAAGCTCGACGCGAAGGCGCTGCGCGGCTGGGCGTAGATCCGGGCCGGCGTGTCCTGCTGCTCGATCCGCCCCTGGTGCAGCAGCACGACGCGGCTCGACAGGCTGAGCGCCTCCTCCTGATCGTGCGTGACGAACAGCGTGGTCAGGCCCAGGCGCTTGTGCAGCTCGATCAGCTCGACCTGCATGTCCTCGCGCAGGCGCGCGTCGAGGTTGGACAGCGGTTCGTCGAGCAGCAGCACCTTGGGCCGGGACACGATGGCGCGCGCCAGCGCCACGCGCTGCTGCTGCCCGCCGGAGAGCTGCGCCGGACGCCGCCCGGCCAGCGCCGCCAGTTGCACCGTCTCCAGCGCCGCGCGTACCTGCGCGTCCTGCTGCGACCGCGTGCCGATGCCGCGCATGCGCAGCGGAAAGCGCACGTTCTCGGCCACGCTCAGGTGCGGCATCAGGGCATAGGACTGGAACATCATCGCGATGTCCCGGCGCTCGGGCGGCAGGTCGGTCACGTCGCGCCCGTCGATCTCGACCGTGCCCGTGCCAACCGTCTCCAGTCCGGCCACGATGCGCAGCAGCGTGGTCTTGCCACAGCCCGAAGGGCCCAGCAGGCTGACGAATTCGCCCGCGGCGATCTCCAGCGACACGCCGTCGATCACGGCATTGCGGCCGAAGGACTTGTGGATGGCGTTCAGCCGTACCGTAGACATGGTTCAGTTCCGGGCGAAGCGCTGCAGGCCGAGCAGGCGGTCGATCGCCACGATGAGCAGCACCGTGAGCGCGATCATGATGGCCGAGACCGCTGCCACGGAAGGGTCCGGGCTGAACTCGAGTTGGCCGTAGATCTGCACCGGCAGCGTGGTCAGGTCGGGTCGGCGCAGGAACAGCGAGAGCACGGCCTCGTCGAACGAGATGTTGAAGGCGAAGAACGCGCCGGCCGCCAGGCCGGGCCGGACCTGCGGCACGACGACGAACCACAGGCGCTGCAGCCGTCCGGCCCCCATGGTGCGCGCGGCTTCCTCCAGGAAGGGGTCCGACTCGGCCAGTACCGCCAGCGTGGTGCGGATCACGTAGGGCAGGCAGACCACGGTGTGGCCGAGCCACAGCGTGAGGCCGGACACCGGGCCGAAGGCCTTGCTCCAGAACATCAGCATGCCGATCGCGAAGATGATCGTGGGCAGCACCAGCGGCGACAGGAACAGGGTGGACAGGGCACTGGAGAACGGCAGCTTGCGCCGGTGCAGGGCGACGGCGGCAGCGGCGCCGGCGAGGGTCGCGGAGACCGTCACCAGCAGCGCGATGCGCAGGCTGGTGAGTGCGGCCTCCAGGTAGGCGTTCGAGCCCAGTACCTGCTGGTACCAGCGCAGGCTCAGGCCGCGTGGCGGAAACGCGATGAATTCGCTCTCGGAGAACGACACCGCGACCACCACCGCAAGGGGCGCCAGCAGCACCAGCAGGGTGAGCAGCACCAGCGCGGCCGCGAGCCAGCGCAGCGGCGGCGGGATGGCCCTAACCATGACGCACCGAGGTCAGCCTGGCGTACGGCGCCAGCACCAGCAGCACGCCGACGAAGAGCACCACCGCCTGGGCGGCGGCGAACGGCCACTCGAGCGTCTGCGTGACCGACTTGTAGACCGAGCCGGCCAGCATCTGGATGCGTGCACCCCCCATCAGGCTGGGCGTGATGAACGAACTCGCCGACAGGGTGAAGGTCAGCAGCGAGCCGGCGACGATGCCCGGCAGCGACAGCGGCAGCACGACGCTGCGCAGCGCATCCAGGAAGCTGCAGCCCATGGTGCGCGCGGCCTCCTCGAGGCGCGCATCGATGCGGCCGAGCACGCCCAGGATCGACAGCACCATGAACGGCAGCAGGACCTGCACCATGGCGACGACGATCGCCGATTCGGTGTGCATGAACTGGAACCCCCGCTCGGCCCAGCCCAGGTCACGCACCCACTGCGACAGCGGGCCGTTGCGGCTGAGCAGCACCATCCAGCCGAAGGTGCGCACCACGACGCTGGTCATCAGCGGCAGGATCACCGCCACCAGCAGCCACATGCGCAGCCGCGGGCCGACGCGCGCCATCAGGTAGGCATAGGGGAAGCCCAGCAGCACGCACAGCAGCGTGATGAGCAGGGAGAGGCGCACCGTGCGCCACAGCACGCCGAGGTAGAACGCATCGCCCAGGAAACGCTGGAAATGCGCCGTCGTCAGGCCGGCATCGCCCGAGACGCTGAGCGCGAGCATCTGCGCGATCGGCAGGAAGTAGGCCAGCGCCAGCAGCAGCAGTCCGGGCAGGACGAGCAGCAGGTCTTCCGTGCGATCACGCATGTGCGCCGCAACCCTCCCGGCGCACGTCAACGGGCGATCGTCTTGCTCCAGCGCTCGACCCAGTTGGCCCGGTTGGCTTCGATCGTGGGGGCGTCGAAGCGAAACAGGTTCTGCATGCCGCTGGCGCCATAGGCCACCGTGGCGGCGACCTCGGGCGTGAGCTTCGCCTTGCTGTTGGTCGGCGAGTAGCGCAGTTCATTGGCAAAGCAGGTCTGGGCGCTCTCGGAGAGCGTCATGTCGATGAACTTCTGCGCCAGGGCCTGGTTCGGCCGGTTGGCGACCAGGTTCACCGTGATGAAGCTCGCCGGCGTGCCTTCGGCGCCCTGCACGAACTTGACCGGCAGGCCGGCCTTGGTCAGCGTATACGCGTAGTCCGACGCGTAAGGGGCGATGCCGGCCCCGTTCTGGGCGAATTCGCGCTGGATCTCGGGCGAGGTGTTGACCACGATGGCACCGTTGGCCAGCAGCTTCTTGACCGCATCCAGTCCCGGCTGGATGTTGTTCAGGTCACCGCCGGAGACGCGGTTGATCATCAGAAAACCCAGCATGCCGTAGCCGTTCGAGATGTCGGTCAATACCAGCTTCTTGCTGAGCGCCGGGTCGAGCAGGTCCTTCCAGCTTCCCGGCGCCTTCGGCAGCACCTGGCTGTTGTACACGAGGCCGATGGCGGCGATCGAGTACACCGGGCCTTCTCCCTTGGCCAGGTTGGCCTTGGCCACCGGATAGAGGTCCGCGATGCCAGGCACCTTGGCCGGGTCGACCGCAGCCAGCAGCCCTTCCTTCGCCGCCACGATCTCCTGGCCGCCGGAGAAGTGGATCACGTCGTAGGTCGGCGCAGCCTTCTGCGCGCGCAGCTGGGCAAACGCGTCGGCCGAATACGCCGTCACGATGCGCGTGCTGGCGCCGGTCTCCTTCTCGAACGGCGTGATGACGCACTTGCGGTGCGCCGTTTCGTAGGCACCGCCGAACGAGTTGATGGTCAGGGTCTTGTCCTGCGCCAGCGCGCCGGCGGCAACGACGGACAACACGGCGGCCGCGATGGCCGAGCGGCGGGTACGAGTGCTCATGGAAGCTCCTGGGTGGTGGGGTGGTTCAGCGCAGGCGGCCGAGCTCGACCGTCTTCACGCCTTCGCGGCGGATCAATCGGCACTGCTGCGCGATCTCCGGCAGGCCCTCGGTCATGCGGCCGAAATAGGTGCAGGGAATCCAGCCGGTAGGGCCGAACGTACGGCCACCGGCGTCGTAGAACAGGCCGATTTCCCAGAATTCGCTCGGGTCGTTCTTGAAGAAGTTCTTCGGCTGGTAGAACCACAGCAGCTCGCCCGGGTCGGGCTGCACGGTCTGGTTTTCCGGCGGCAGCGCGCGCGGGTCGAAGTTGCGCGCCGACTCCGGCAGGCCCATCATGATCTCCGGGCCGGAGAACATCGCGTGCGAGGCATCCCAGCGGATCGGCTTCTTGAGTGCGCCCCACAGCGCCTTGCAGGTCTTGGGCGCGTGGTCCCAGTACATGGTGATGGTTCCCTGCACGTCGGCGTCGACGAAGCGCAGATACAGTTGCTTGGACATGGTGGTGGGCGCTCCCCGAAAGTAAGCCGCCAGTTTAGGGTTTTGCGGCACTGGCGTCGATGCGGCTGCGGCATAGGAGCGATAAAGTTTTTGAATCGCCGGTGTGTCGTCAATGCGG